>JBCDCH010000012.1 GCA_039182125.1 Planctomycetota bacterium | reverse complement strand
TAAGTGGAGCTACCCGCGGCACCCGTGCCGCGCGTTGCGGTTGGGCAAGCGCGTGGGCTTGCGAACGCCCCCGCGCGGCACGGGTGCCGCGGCGACTTGGACCTGCGTGTGATGACCGCGAGCTACGCGCGAGTTTCTTCGCTGCGTCGTTGCAGTGGCCGGGCGTGGTGGGCGTCCGCGACTGCAAGGATGCGGTGGCACCGGGCGAAGGCGTCGTTGGGGGGAAGGTCACGCCTCCTCCTCGTACGACTCGAGGCCGGCGATCTGGCGGCCGTTGGCCCGCTCGTGCAGGATCGGCAGGATCGCGTCCATCAGCGAAAGCTCCCACCGCGTCCGCTGCAGGTAGCTCAGCCCCGGCTGGGCGGCGGCGAGGTCGGTCAGGCGGTCCGGGTCGAACGACCCCGTCCGCACGATCTCGTCGACAAACGTCGTCAGCGTTTCGGAGGCGACGTTGTGCTTCTTGGCCACCTCGGCCAACGCGCCCGCGGCCCGCTCGGCCTTGAACCGCTCGATCTCGGCGTCGACCTCGTCCATGTTCAGCACCACGCCAGGCTCGAGCGAGTTGATGTATGCCGTGAGCAAGTCGCGGTCGTCGGCAAACCGCGCCTCCGACTCGATCAGCCCGATCAGTTCGCGGCGGGTCATCTCGACCCGGCCGCCGGTGCCCGTGACCGCGCCGCCGCCCTCGGTGAAGCGGGAGATGAGCTTTTTGATGTAGTCGTAGTCGATGGTGGCCGAGGCAAAGAGGACCATCTCGAAGTCGAAGTTGTCGAGCTCGGGATTGACGGCCGCTTGGGCTTGACCGGGCTCGTTGTCCTTCGCCGTCAGGCCGGCTTGGCGTTGCTGGTCGATGAGGCGTTGGCGGGTGGAGAGGTAGACGCCCTTGAACCCCTGTTGCTCGGATTCGGGCAGCGTGGCGCGGACCTGGGCCTTTTGGTCGGGGGTGAGGTCGGTGTACTGGTCGAGCTGGACGGCGAGGCGTTGGACTTCCTTGAACCGCTTGACGAACTGGGCGCGAGCGTCATCGCCCTTGAGGCCCGCGACGGCCTCGGGCGTGGCGTCGATGCCCTGGCTTTGAAGGAAGTTGACGAGGTCGGTCTTGGCGGCCTTGAGGTCGTCGATGACTTTCGGGGCCGGGTCGACAAGCCAGATGGTGCGGGGCTCCTGGTCGGTCGAGCCGCTGAAGAGCGTGACGGCTTCGTCGACGCGTTGCTGTTGGCCGCGGAAGTCGAGGATCTGGCCGTGGGGCTTGGTGGCGTTGAGGACGCGGTTGGTGCGGGAGAACGCCTGGATCAGGCCGTGGTGTTTGAGGTTCTTGTCGACGTAAAGCGTGTTGAGGTACTTGCTGTCGAAGCCGGTGAGCAGCATGTCGACGACGATGACGAGGTCGACCTTTTCGGCCCCCTTGTCCGGCAGGTCGGCGTCGGGCACCTGCTGGAGCTTGATGCGGCTTTGGACGTCCTGGTAGTAGCGATCGAACTCGGCGGTCGCGTGGTTGGTGCCGAAGGCGGCGTTGTAGTCGGTGATGATGCGTTCGAGGGCGGCGAGCTTTTCGGCGGGGTTCGTGCGGTAATCGGCCAGCTCTTGGGGCAGGTCTTCCTGGAGCTGGCGGACGTCCTGGCTGACGCTGCCGGGCGGGGAGAACACGCAGGCGATCTTCAGCGGCTTGAACTGTTCGTCCTGCAGCCGTCGCCCGGCCTGCAGTGCGTTGAACAGGTCGTAGTAGGCGATCGCTTCGTTGATGCTGCCGGTGGCGAAGAGCGCGTTGAACCGGCGGTCGCCGGTGGCGCGGTCGTGCTTGTCCAGGATCTCGTCGACGACGGCCTGCCGGTTGGCTTCGCCGGACTTGCGGCGCGCGCCGTCGGAGCGTCCGAAGTAGTCGACATGGAACCGCAGGACGTTGCGGTCCTCGATGGCGTTGGTGATGGTGTACTCGTGCAGGCACTGGCCGAAGAGGTCGGCGGTGGTGCGGAGCTTTTTCTCCTCACCGTCGATTCTTTTGACCGTGCTGTTCTTGGGGAAGATCGGCGTGCCGGTGAAGCCGAAGAGCTGGGCGCGGGGGAAGAACTCCTTGATGGTCTGGTGGTTATCGCCGAACTGCGAGCGATGACACTCGTCGAAGATAATGGCCATCCGCTCGTCGCTCATTGGCGCGAGCATGTCGGCGTACGAGCGCTTGCCCTTGTTGATCCGCTGCTTGTTCCGCTTACTGGCTTCGTTGAGGGCCAGGGCCAGCTTCTGGATCGTGGTGACGATGACCTTGTCAGCCTTGTCGGTCGAGAGCAGTCGTTTGACGAGGGTGGCGGTGCTGGTGTTTTCCTCGACGCTGCCGGGCTGGAAGCGGTTGAACTCGTCGCGGGTCTGTTTGTCGAGGTCCTTGCGGTCGACGACGAACAGGCACTTGGCGATGCGGTCGTCGTCGCGGAGGAGGGTGGAGGCTTTGAAGCTGGTGAGGGTCTTGCCGCTGCCGGTGGTGTGCCAGATGTAGCCGTTGCCGGAGTTGTGCTCGATGCGGTCGAGGATGCGTTCGACGGCGTAGATCTGGTACGGCCGCATCATGAGCAGCTTCTGCTCGGTCTCGAGCAGCACGGTGTACCGGCTGATCATTCGGCCAAGCACGCATTTGGGCAGAAACGTATCGGCGAACTTGTGCAGGCCCGTGATCGGCTTGTTGTCGCGGTCGGCCCAGCGGTAGACCGGCAGGAACCGCTCCTCGGCGTTGAAGCGGAAGTGCTTGGCGTCGTTGTTGGTGAAGTAGAACGTCTCGGTGTCGTTGCTGACGACGAAGAGCTGCATGAAGCAGAGCAGCGTGGAGGCGTAGCCGTTGCCGGGATCGTTCTTGTAGCCGACGATCTGCTCGATGGCCCGCTTTGGGCTAGTGCCGTGCCGCTTGAGCTCGATCTGCACGAGCGGCAGGCCGTTGACGAGTAGGATGACGTCGTAGCGGTGGTGGCTGTTGTCGGTGTTGATGCGTAGCTGCGTGACAAGCTCGTAGGTGTTCTTGCACCAGTCCTTCAGGTCGACAAGCGTGTAGTTGAGCGGGGTTCCGTCGTCGCGTTCGAAGCTGTGCTTGGCGCGAAGCGTCTTGGAGGCGGCGAAGACGTCGGGCGTGACGATGTCGCGGAGAAGGCGCTTAAACTCGCCGTCGGTGAGCGTGCAGCGGTTGAGGGCTTCGAAGTGGCGGCGGAAGTTGCACTCAATGCCGTAGCGGTCGGTGATGTCGTCGCGAACTTTGTACTTGAGACCGGCGAGTTGTTCCCGCAAGCGCCTCTCTATGTGGCTCTCGGCGGCAAAGTCGTGTGGAAGCTGCTCAGTCGAAAACGCTGCCATCTCGCTTACATTATCGCTGGTCTCGGTGGCAGAAATCGGTGGCCCTCTATCGTTGACATCACAACCTAACTAATCGAAGCATCACCGCAAGACTGCTTTGCCTTCACACGGGGTGTTTCAAAACCGGTCGTGGCATTTGCCGTCGCGACCAGCGCAGTTAGCGCCGCCGCGAATGTGCCGCGGGAGGCACGGCCACGCTTTAACGACAGTGGTAAGTTCGGTGTCTACATTGGCACAGATTTCGTCACACGCTTCACCGTCATCGTCACAAGTGGTGAATTATGGACCGGTTGCATTAACCGTGATCCGCGGGTTCGAATCCCGCTCCGGCCTTTTCGCTTTCCTCCCCGGAAAGCGGCGTTTCATTGGTGTATTTGTTCTTCTTGGCTGTCGTGTGCTGCACTGAGCCGGGTATCTGGGTGACGCGCGATAAGACAGATTGTGACATAAATCCGTCGCACCTTCGCCGGTGGCGACGGCACCGAGCGCGCGGGCGAGTCGTGCTCGATCGACGGTCGTGCTCGCCAAGGGCTGGCCTCGACAGCGCATATCCCCGCTGTTTCTGCTTGCGTTGGCCCGAGCAGGAAGAATGCGAGGTTGGCACAGTGAGCCAGCGCGTTGTTCAGAGGGCTGTCCAACACCCACTGGCCTTCGCGCTTAGAGCGCCGGCCCAGGTGTTTCGGCTGTAGTACGCATCGTGTCTCGGCCAGACGCCTGCAACCGAAACGGCCTTCGGTCGACCGAAGTCACCGGCCAGCAGACGTCGCTTCAGTTCGTGCGTGACGTGGCGGTAGATGTCTTGAAATCCAATGAGGACGCGGCCGTTGTTGTCATTGACAAAGTTGGCGATTGCGTCGTGTTCCTGAATGCAGCCGGCCACTGGCTTCTCGAGCATGACCGTCTTTCCCGCCAAGACCGCGCGCTCGGCGAGGGATCAATGCAGGTGGATCGGCACCGGCAACCAAACCGCGTCGAGGTCGGTTGCGAGCAGTTCGTCATAGCTGTCAAAGGCAGTGACGCCGGCTGTGGCGAGTTCGGTTATCATCTCAGCATGCGCCGCCGCGTCGGGGGCAAACACGCCGGCAAGGGTGGTGCGTCCCTCGGCATGGGTGTCCTCGTCCCGCGGCATCTGAAGCACGTTCGTCCAGATACTTTATCAGCTTGAACGCGAAGCCCGTGGGATACAAGCCGGAGCGTAGGTTTCGTCGGATATGCTCAGGTCATGCGGCAACCGCGCATTCTCTTCGTTGGTGGGTCGGGTCATCACTACCTCCGTCGGGCGGTGAGGTCGCCGGGCTTGGGGCTTATCGTGATCGATCCGGATGCGCCGGGCGCGGCGGAAGCGATGGCCGAGCGGGTTGGCTTTTCGGTTCACGCGGGCGACCTCGCCTCGGCAATCGAGCGGCACCAACCGGACGTCGTTAGCGTCGGTAGCGTGTACGGCCGTGCCGGTGATTACACGGCGGCGGCACGTCGCCTCGGCCTGCCTGTTGTCACTGACAAACCTGCGGCGGCCACCTGGGAACAGCTCGAACTACTGGAACAGCTCGGCGGCATGATCGTGACCGAATTCGATTGGCGAGCCCAGCCGGCACTGCTGGCAGCGCGCGAACTGGTGCAATCCGGCGAGCTTGGGCAGATGGTGTTGGCGGTGGCGCAGAAGACCTATCCGCTGGGCAACCGGCCGGCGTTCTACAAGGAGCGGACCCTGTATGGCGGCACAATGCTCTGGGTAGCGTCACACGGCATCGACGCGTTGCGGTTCGTGTGTGGCCCACTCACACCGATCAGCGCCCGGCACGGCAACGCAGGTTCGGCAAACATCGCCCCCGCGGAGGATCACGCCGTCGCGACGTTCGCCCTTGCTGACGGCGGCACCGCAATCGCCCACGCCGACCTGGCCCGACCGACGGGGTTCGGTACCCACGGCGATGATCGGCTGATCGTCCGCTGCCAGGGCGGTGAAGTCGAGGTGCGTGACGGCGCTTGCACCGTTACGACCGACAAGGCGCTGCGTGTCGTGGAACTGCCGAGTGCGGCACCGTTGGAGCAACAGTTGTTGTCGGCCGTCGCGGGGGAGGGCGACGGCACGTTTGGCACTCAGGAAACGTTGAAGACGGCCCGTTTGCTTTTACAGTGTCGTGACTTGGCCGACTGAGGGTCAGTCCCAAGCGAGGGTTGGCCGCAGGCCATCATCCGCCTCACGCGAATGGAAAAACGTTGCGGGCGTCCCTGCACGTTCCGCCGGCATGGTCGCTTTCAGGATGAACGCGACATCGTCGTCGGCCACGTCTCGCAGGAACTGCACCAGTGCTTCTCCCTCGAACACGATCGTCTTCTGCCCGTCCTCGAGTGTCACCGTAGCAACCGGTTGCACGCCAATCTGCTCGGAGTCGGGATCGTGCACGAGCGATTCTTTGAGCCGGTTGCTGCTGGCGTCGACCGCAGCGTCGGGCTGGGCGGCGGTATAGGTCGATTCGTCAAGGTCGTCCTCGAGTGCGCCCGGCAACACGCCGTACAACTCGTAAGTTCCCGACGTCGCACTCGGGCCCTGCACCTTCAGGTGAAGCGTGATCGCCGCATTCTCGAACTCCGCGCCCCCGGGCGTTTCGAAGCGAATGACGCCGATACGGTCGAGCCTTCCGGCGGGGCGATCGGACTTGATCGCGAGCACCGGCTTCTTCCCATCATCGGTCGCGACATCGCCGGCGATGTTCTCTGCGAGGATGAACGTGTCGGCGACCGGTTCGACCGATCCGGCCAACAAGACGGCAGTGGGTGCGATGGCCGCGATACCGGTGAGCAGCGTGCGTGTGGTCATGGTTCCTTCTCCGGGGACGATCGGTTGCCAGTGGAAATATTGCAAGTTACATTAATCCACGCCGTCGCACAACCACCCATACTTCCGCTACTCCTGACGCTTATGCTCGTTTCTCCGGCTGAGATTTCGGCAACCGAAGCGATCTACCGCCAGACGCCCCAAGGACCGTTGGCGTTGAAGATCTACCAGCCACCGGATCTTGAAGACGACGATCGTCGGCCGGCGATGGTGCTGTACCACGGGAGTGGGTGGATCAAGGGCAGCATTAATCACTTCGAGCCGTACGCGCGATGGTTGGCTTCGCGCGGGATGGTTGTCGTGACGCCGGCGTATCGCATTCGTGACGAGCATGGCACCACGCCGTTCGACGCGATGGACGACGCGTTCGTTGCGTTCGCTTGGGTGCGGGACAACGCGGAGCGGTTGCACATTGATCCGGCTTGGCTTGCGGCCGGCGGGGGTTCGGCTGGCGGTGGACGACTTTCTCGTCACGCTCGAATATCTGCCGCCGATGGTGGAGGTCGAATGACCGGCCTTGCGCTGACCGCCGCGCTTCTGTCCGCCGAACCGAAGCCGCCGGATGAGCCGCCGAATGTGCTGGTCATCTTGGCCGACGATTTTGGCTGGATGGATCTGTCGATCCAGGGCAGCGAGTTCTACGAAACGCCACACATCGACGAACTCATGGCGCGCGGCACCCGGCCCGGCTGGGTTTGACGGCCCCGCGTTGGCACCACGTGGCGGTCGTGCTGGAGCAGACGCTGCTTCCCGGCCGGCTCGAACTGCGTTGGCTCGAGGCGGACACGGTAACCCGACCCGACACCAAGTACCTGACGCTTCCCGAGGTGTTCCAAGACGCCGGTTATTGCACTGGTCACTTTGGCAAATGGCACCTAAGCCACGACCCGTGCTCGCCGCTGGCCCACGGCTACGACGTGGACCGCCCGCATTGGTACGGCCCCGGACCCCGGCCGTCGTACCTTGCACTGTGGGATTTCGGCAAGGTCGGCAACGTCGGTACGGGCAAACCGAGAAAACGATCATCGTCTTCCTCAGCGACAACGGTGGCGTGCACTGGGAGCCGGCGGCCGAGTACGGCTACAGAGATCGTCCGATCACAAGCAACGCCCCGCTGCGCGGCGGCAAGGCGACGATCTACGAAGGAGGCACACGCGCCCCAATGGTGATCGTCTATCCGCCGGTCATCGCACCTGCGTCCGAAAGCGCACAATTGATCGGAAGCCTCGACGTGTTCCCAACGGTCATCGGTCTCGCGGTTTTAGAGGCAGACGTCGCGTTCGACGGACATGACTTAGGGCCGGTTTTGCGCGGTGGCGACGTCGTGGAGCCGCTGGCAGATCGGTCGATCTTTGTACATTTCCCGCACGGCTGGGGGCAGCGGTCCGGGTATCAGCCGTCGTCCAGCCTGCGCGTCGGTGATCACAAGATCATCCGTTTCTACGCCGACCTGCCCGATGGCGGTGACCGGTATGAGCTGTATGACTTGGTCGAAGACATCGGTGAAACCAACGATCTCTCGAAGAACCAGCCGGCGTTGCTAACGCTCTGCGGCCGGGTGACACGCAAGCACCTGCGTGGCAAGTTGCAGGGCGGTCGACTAATGCTTGAGTGCGTCGGTCCTGATCCGTACCTCGTGGCAACGGACGTTCCCGCCGTGGTCGGCCCACACGTGGTTGAGACTCGGCTCAAAGCGAGTGCCGGCGGTGTTGGCGATGTATACTTGGCAACTACGAATCGGCCGAACTTCAACCGCGATGCCCGCATTGGGTTCGTTTACGACGTGGACCAACGCATCCGTGTGTCGATCGACCCGAAGACGCCGCTGACCGGGCTGCGGATCGACCCGATCAATGCGACAGGCGATGTCGAGATCGACTACGTTCGGCTGCTCGATCCCGATGGCGTCTTGGTCAAGGCGTGGGAGTTTGGCGAATAGACCAAGTCGAGCGGGGCGGCACTCCACGGGTGGCAGCGCGAGTCGTAGGCGTCGCCGTTGAAGGTCTCCCACAACGTGGTTGCGTCGGCGTCGAGCATCGGTTGCCAGAGACGAACCACCTCCCGTCGCGCGAGAGATTCGAGACCGGCGTAGCGCAGGGCGAGGATCGCATACGCCCAGAAGTATGGCCCGCACCGCGCCACCTTCTCGCTCGGATCGGCAAACAGCGGCTCAAGCGCGGTTGCCGCTTCGGTCGGTGTCATCCACCCGGCCAGCGTGGCCCAGACATTAGTCTGCTGACTGATCTGATCGGAGCCCGCTCCGTCACGGAACAGTATCCCGTCGTAGAACGCCGCCCGTGCCGTCGACCGTCGACGTTCGGACCGCCGCCGTAGTGTCGATTCCTCACCCATGTCCGCCAGCGCACACTCGGCCATCGAGAGCAACGCGTTGATCGCGGTATTGGTGCCCGTGCGGTCGATGCCGGGTTCGCCCACATTGTGCCAGCCCATGCCGGCGTGATCGATGAACAGATTGCGGTGGGCCTCGCCATCGGGCAGCGCCGGGTCGTAGGTTTCCTCGCGGACTTGTCCACGGTCGAAGCTCGACAAGTCCACGCGCAGCAGGCCGTCGTTATCCAGCTGTCTTTCAAACCAGCCATAGACGTCGCATGCCGTCGGCAGCAAAGTGCGGACAGTATTGAGGTCGCCGGTGTGGGCGAGGTAGTCGCGTGTGCCGATAATGCCGAGCAGGTTGTAGTCGAGCAGCATCACCGGCGCGGCCGAGAACACGACGGTGCGGATCAGACCGTTGGCGGCGGGGCGATGGAACTGGGCACGAACCAGGCGTTTCCAGTGCGACGCGTCCCCGGTCAGACGTAGCAACCAGCGCGCGATCAAGTGGCCATCGCCGAGATACATCGCTTGTTCACGCGTTGGGCAGTCGATCAAGCTCTCCTGCACGCCCACACGAACCGTCCGAGCACAAAGCTCAACGACGCAGTCCAGATCGGCATGCCCCGACCGCGGCGGCGTCGAGAAGCGCAGTGCCAGCGTCGACGCGCGAACACCCACGCGGCGCACGTCGACCGGTCCGTCGAACTCGCGGAGCATCACCGCGAGATACCGTATGCCGGAGTAGCCAATGCCGGCGAAGTTCACGTTGCCGCCGGGAGTTTCGATGCGATTGGCGTAGCTTCCGCCTTTCATCATCAACGCGGGCCGGCCGTGGTCGTCGAGCAGTTCGGCGAAGCCGAAGTCGATGGTGCCTGGGCTGGCACTGGTCAGCTCCAGCAATGGTTCGCCAACGTGCTCGGCACCGAGGTCGTAGACCAACGCGACGTTGCCGTCGGTCGATTCGGTCGGTGTCCAGCCAGCGTCCATCAAGTCGTTGCCATAGGCGGCGGTACCATCGACGCCTGCTTTGTCGATGGTACCCGAGCCGGGTGCGAGCGGGAGAGGCGGCTTGGTCAATGCGAACGTGCCGATGTGATTGGCCCACACCGACTCGTGTCGCAGCATCGGCACCGGTCGCGACTCGGGGGGCCTGAGATACGGCGGCGGTTCGATTGGTTCCGCAGTCGACCAAGTCGTGTCGTTGAAGGTCGGTTCTTCCCAGCCGACCGGGTGAGCCGCAAGGTCCAAGTGTTCGACATGGCCGAGCAGCAACGTGCGGCGGGGAACGTCAGACCCATAGCCGGTTCGTCCAGTCGTTTTCCACGTTCCCGGCGTGGCTTCGCCGTCGACGAGTATCTCCGACCACAACCCCGGCCGACCTGTTGGCACGTAGCTCAGCGTCGATACGCCCGGCACATACACAAGGACAGTGACGACATGGTCACCGGCCGGCAGGTCGTACGTGTCATACAACAACTCGTCCGGATGATGTGGCACCGGCCCGCGGCCGAGAAACTCGCCGTTGAGCCAGACGTGGTAGACACCCTCTGCGAAAAGTCGGAATTGGCCCGGTGTTTTGAGTTTGACATGTCGGCGGAAAAGCCGAACGCGCCCGATGTCGTCATGGCCCCAGACCGGCGTCACGAGTTAGTCTTCGTCGTTCGCGGCACCGTTCCACGGGTCGAGCTGTGTGCGGCGAATGCCGTTGCCGATCGTGGCGTCGAGCGTTTCAGCGTGGCCATCGAGAAACGCGCTGTTGGTCCGGACCCCCGGGTGGGGGAAGTACATGAAGTCGGCGGCGGCGCTTGGACCGGGGTAGCTCGGATTGCCTTGCGCATCGAAGCCGTTGTACATGCCGGGGGCATACTCAAGGGGTTCACGCCCCGCCCAGTTTGCGGCGGGAAGGTCCCAGTTGGGCGGGCTGAAGTTGCTTGGTCGCAGCACGGCGTAGCCGTCGGTCATGTAGATCGTGTCGGTCGAGTCTTTGACATTGACGATGCGAACCGTCGGGCTGGGGCGATTCGCGGCATCGTCATACTTGCTGAAGACGTCGTTAACCGCGTAGGTCACGCCGGCCACCTTCTCGAACGTGCCGGGGTTGTCCTCATCGGCCGCGAGCAGGCCGAAGCCATCTCCGTTGTCGGTCGCCGGGCAGTTGAGTTTCTGCATCGACTCCGACATCCACCGGCTCTCGACGATTCGATTGCCGGCGGTGGTGAGATCGGTCGGCGCGTCCCACAGGTAGGGCGAGAGGCCGAACCACCAGCGATTGTTCTGTGGACCCACGCCGGCGGCCTGATCAGCGGCGGAGACCAATCCCCAGCCACGCACGGTCCCGTTGTTGTCGTTCGCGTACATCAGCCCGGCGAAGCCGATCTGCCGAAGACTGCTCAGACACGCGACCGACTGGGCCGAAGCACGGGCCCTGGCCAAACTCGGCAACAAGATGGCGATCAGCACCGAGATGATCGCGATGACGACCAGAAGCTCCACCAGCGTGAAGCCGGCGTCGGGGCGTACTTTTCGAGCAAACATGGGCGTCCTTCTCATCGGGGTGTGTTTGGGCGCAAGACATGGCCGGGACGGTCAGGCCCCGGCCACGGGACAAAGTCATTGAATCAGGCCCGGCGTCGACGCATGCCAAGCAAGCTGAGCCCGCCGAGCACGGTCAGCGCACTGGCAGGTTCGGGAACAACCACTGCAAGCGTGGCGGGGGTTCCCCCGGCGGTTTCGAGCGAGTCGAAGCGGAGCTGGTTGTTTGACAGACCGTTTCCGTTTCCGTTGGCCGAAGTGCCACTGTTGAGTGTCAGCAGGAAGGCCAGATCGGTATCCGTCCCATTTGTCACGCTCGAGACAAACGTGTCGAGATCCGCGCTGGCAAAGGTGATGGTCGAACCGTCGGTCAGTCCGGCCAAACTGGTGAACTCGATCGACGCCAGCTCGCGGAACGAGGTTCCCGCACCGGGATCAAGGTCGAATGTGTTGCTCTCACGGACGCGGTTGCCACCGGCGTCGATGGCGTTCAGGAGCGCATTGGTGTTGGTTACCGCGTAGCCACTGTTCGTGAAGTTGTCTTCGGCCGCGCCGTCGGCAACGCCCCAGAGACTCAGCGTCAGCGGGTTGTCGACAGACGCACCTCCGGTGGCATCTTCGATGAGCGTGAGTGAGAGGCTCGACCCGCTGCTGACACCGGTGCCGCTCTCACTCGTTAGATCGAAGTACAACACGCCGACACGGTCGAGGGTGCCGGTGGCGTTGTTCGGAGTCGAATCATCATCGATCACGCTGATGAATGGCTGCGTGTTACGGGTCTGTGTCGGCGCATTGGCGTTGAACAGGTCGCCGATCTCGACGTAGGTGTCGCCGGTCACGGTCGCCGCGTCGGTAGCACTGACGCAGAGGCTGGCGGCGACGACTGCTGCGCCGGTGATGATGGTTTGTTTCCTCATGTTTTCTCCTCGGAAAGGTGGGGCCGACCGGGATCGGCGGGATGAATGTGTTCCTCGTTATTCGCGAATCACTACGCGGAATGGGTCGGTGGCTCGATGAGCTGGGCCGATTGTGTGATGGTGACTTGGCCGGCGCCGCCATTACCGCGCATCCGCTCGGAGAGTCGGTGGACGGCCAGACGACCGAGTTGTTCAGCCCGCAGATCGAACGTGGCCGGTGTCGGGATCAGACCCGCCAGGGCGGAAGTGTCATTGTCACAGCCGATGGCCGGGTGGTCGGCCAACGTCGTCACCCCAGTGAGCCGGCAGGCGCGATCCAGTGCAGCGAGGTGCCGATCACAAGCGACGAACATCCCGGCTCGACTGGTAGGCTTGAGTCGGCTCAACTGTTTCACTGCATCGGTGGCTGGGTCGCCGCCTTTGATCTGCACGACTTGGACCGGGACGCCTAGCCGTTCGCACTCGAGGCGGAACGAAGCGCCACGCTGCTGAAAGGCAGGGTGGGGTGTGTCAAGATTCACGTAGATCGCCGAATCGCAGCCTTGGTCGACGAGGTAAGCGACGGATTCCCGGGCAATCTGCCCGTGGTCACAGCGGACACGGTCGCCCCAGTCCAACGGACCGTGGGACCCGATCCACACGATCGGCTTGCCACGCAGCGAGTCGATCATGCCCTTTTCCAGAAAGCCGAGCGCGAGAAGCCCGTCGGCACGATCGACCACCTGACCCACGTTCTCCGCGTCGGCGAAGGAGACGGTTAGGTCCAGGCCGAGCGCGTCGAGTTCAGTGCCGATGCCCTGCATGATGCCCAAGGCGACGGGGTTGTTGTAACCCTCACGTCGCGGCCAAACCATCGAGACGCGACCGGTGAACACACCGTCGGCACTGCGTGGACGACGGCCGGGCCGGCTCTCAACCGGGCGGGGCGTGTATCCAATCTGCGCCATTGCTTGCCGGACCGCTTTGACCGTCTTCGGGCTCACCGACGGTCGATTGTTGATGACGTTGGAGACCGTGGCGTGCGATACCCCGGCGACTTTGGCGACCTCTGTGATGGACATGCGTTGCGACCTCCTTCGGGTCAACGTAACACGACCGCGAATATTGTCAATGACAACATTGAAAACTATTCACTCGGTCGCCGGGCGGCTGGTCGGCATGGGTCGTGGCGGGTGGTCATCGAACCAGACGTCGTCGAGGTAGAGCGTCTGGTCGCCGGCCTGCTGCTTGCGGTATAGGCCGAAGCGGACATCCATCGCGTCTAGTGACTCGAAACCGATCGACTCGTCGACGCCGGGGGCGTTGCCGATGTCGACCGTGGCGTCGACGGTTTGCTGCCCGTCGAGCCAGACGCGGAAGTGGCCGTCGATGTCGTCCTGGCTGTGCGAGAGCATGACGTTGAAGGTCAGTTCGTGCCACCTGCCCGGCTCGAGGTTGCCGAGGGTGAACTGCTCGCGCCGGCCGTCGCTCTTTGCCACGGCCGCGAGCTGGAACTTCACGGCCTCGTCAGCGGCGACGGGCTTGAAACCCACCGCCAGTGGGATGCCCCAGCCGGCCAACCTAGCCGTTTCAACGTTGTGAGGCTGCCAGAGTTGATGCACATGAACCCACCGGCCACCCGGCCGAGCCGGCGCACTGTTGGGGTCAATGAAGATCTTCAAGCCATACCAGCGGTCCTGGCCAAAGCGGAATGGTTCGCGACCAAGATTGGGGTCACCTTTGCCGTGTTTGAGCCGTAGTTCGACACGGTCGCGATCCTTGCCGTTGCTGCCGAGGGTGGTGAGCTTGAGCGAGGTGTTCCCGCTTACGGCCTGTTCGGTCGAGAGTTGTGGCTCGACGCTCTGCCCCATCGCCGGCATGTCGAAGCGCTGGCCGCCCTCAACGTAGAAGTGGTACCTTGCCGTACCGCCGCCCTGGACGGCATTCAACTCCAATGACGCGTCGGCATCGAAGTCGAGATGAATGGGCGTAAATCCCTCGTCGGGACGGGTCGCCGGGCCGGTCGTCGGCTGTGTGGCGAGGCTTTGCGCCGCAAGGATCGCGACGATGCACATCGGAGCAATGGCCATCCGACAAATGTAAATGAAAAAACGTTATTGTCAATGACAAAGCTCGACAGGCGGCGGATCTGCGGTAGGTTGTCGTTGCGCCGGAGGAGGATCTGGCGACACGTTGGCCGGTTTGATTAGAGGTCGTTCATGTTCCGCAGAGTCTTGCCGCTGCTCAAACTGATGCTTACGCCGATCATGGCGGTGCTCGGAGTGGCGGTGTTGGTCTGGGGGCTCTCGTTTCTGTTTGCATGGGGCTCGTCTGGGGCGCGTGTTGCCGCGCTGCCAGCGGTCGAATCGATCGAGCCGGGGGTGTTGGTGGTGGAGGCGGACATTGCATTGTCCGAGAAGGAACCCTCTCTTCTGGAACCGTTGGTGTCCGACGGGATCTTGCCACCGTTGACGGAGCGCGTGCCGCGGACGCCATTGGTGTTGCGCGGCGTGGATGGGATCGGCCAATACGGCGGGACGTTGCTGCGGTTGGCCACAGGCGAGGGCGATGTCGGCATCATTGGCAACCGCCTGTCCATGGCGACGCCGATGCGGTTCAGCCCGACCGGTGACCCGCTCGTTCCGCACCTCGCCCGAAAGTTGGACGTCTCCGACGATGGTCGCTCCTTCGTCCTGCATCTGCGCCCCGGACACCGCTGGTCGGACGGGACTCCGTTCACCACGGCCGACGCGATGTACTGGTGGGAACACGAGGTCGGCGACCCGGCGGTGATCGGCCAGCCGCCGGACTGGCTGATGCACCTCGGGGAGCCGGCGACGTTGGAGGCTCTCGACGAGTATCGACTGCGCATCACGTTCGCCAAGCCCAACGGCTTGTTCCCGCAGCGATTGGCGAGCATCTTTGCCTACGACCTGTTCGGATCACCAGCCCATTACCTTCGACAGTTTCACCCGACACTCGGCGACGAAACGGCCATCGCCGGTGCCCAGCAGCGGACCCGCCAGCCCAGTCCCGCCACGACCTACAAATCGCTCAAACGATGGGACAACCCCGATCACCCGCGGCTCTGGCCGTGGATCTATCGCTCGCCAAGTACCGGAGCGCCGCATGTGTTCGTGCGCAATCCGTTTTACTTCGCGGTCGACATGGAGGGTCGGCAGTTGCCGTATGTGGATCGGGTGCAGTTCGACGTTCGTTCCGGAGGACTACTGGCACTCGCAGCGAGCAACGGACGAGTAAGCATGCAGGCCCGGCATCTGCGGTTCGACACGATCACCGACTTGATGACCCAGCGTGAGGCCGGCGGTTTTCAGGTGTACTCCTGGGTCAGTGGGGCGGGGTCGGCCTGGGTGCTTAACCCGAATCTGAACCGGGCCGTGTCGAAAGACGATCCGGCCTCGGCGGCGAAGGCAGCGTTGCTGGGCGAGGCGAAGTTTCGACAGGCGTTGTCGTTGGCCATCGACCGGGACCGGATCGTCGACGCCGAGTATGCGGGTCAGGCCCAGCCGGCTCAGATTGCTCCGCCGGTCGATGCCGGGTTCGACGTCGATGAACTGCGCAATGCGTCTACCGATCACGACCCGATTCGTGCCGCAAAGCTGTTGGATGAACTCGGTTTCGTTCGCCGCGATGGCGACGGGTGGCGGCAGCTGGACGGTCGAACGCTCACATTCTTCATCGACTACACCTCGTTCACGGGTCCCGGACCGGTGCAGTTCGTCGTGGACGATTGGGCGAAGATCGGAGTGCGTGCGATCCCGCGTGAAAGAGCCCGCGCACTTTTCATGATGGGGCGGGACGCAGGCAGCAGCGACTTCATGGCCTGGACCGGCGAGAGCGACTTTCGGCCTTTACTGAGTCCGCGGCACTTCGTACCGGTCGGGACGGCAAGCTTTTGGGCGGTTGGCTGGGGCCAGTGGTACGAGGCTGGTGGGCTTCGCGGTGAGGCGGACGGTGTCGGCATCAAGCCGCCAACCGGCCATCCGGTCCGTGAAGCAATGCGGTTCTATGACGAGGCATTGGCCGAATCTGATCCGGCGGCCCGCGTTGAACACTTCAACAAGATCGCCGCCATCGCTGCGGAGAATCTCTGGACAATCAACATCGCGACGGCCCCGCCTCAGCCGGCGGTGGTCGATGTCGACTTGCGAAACGTCCCGCGGGTGGCGGTGGACAGCGTCTACCTCGGCACACCGGGCAACGCCGGGTTGGAGACGTGGTACTTCGAGTCGAGACGCGACACCCCGGGCGCGATTGCCGCCGCGCGGGACTCGCTAATCAACGTCGCCGTCGCGTCCGGATCGACGCCGACAGGTAGTGCCGACGACACCTCCTGGGTCCTCCGCGGATTCGTCGGCATCGGCCTGATCGGCTTGCTCTACGCGGCGATCCGTTATCCGTTCATCGGCAAAAGACTGCTCATCATGGTGCCGACGCTCGCGGTCTTGTCGGTGGTGATTTACACGATCATTCAGCTCCCTCCCGGCAACTTCCTCGTCACGCAGCTGGCCCAACTCGAGGCCAGCGGCGACCCGACCGCACAGCGTCAGATTGAAGAGCTCCGGGGCTTGCACCACTTGGATGACCCGGTGTGGCAGCGGTACTGCCGTTGGGTAGGGCTGACATGGTTCACGAGTTTCGATGCTGCCGATGCGGGGCTGCTGCAGGGCGACCTCGGCCGGAGCATGGAGACGGGTTGGCCGGTGAACGACATGATCGGTGATCGGTTGCTGCTCACCGTCGCCATCGCGCTCGGCACCATCCTGATGACGTGGCTCATCGCGATCCCGGTCGGCGTGTTCAGCGCGGTCCGGCAGTACACGATCACCGACTACGTCGTCACGATCGTCAGTTTTCTGGGCATGTGCGTGCCGCCGTTCCTGCTGGCGTTGGTGCTGATGGCGTTGGTCGGGGCAAGTGGCTTGTTCAGCGCGGAGTACGCCGCCCAGCCGGAGTGGGATGCGGCGAAGGTGTGGGACCTGGCCAAGCACATCTGGATCCCGATCGTCGTGCTCGGCCTCGGCGGGACCGGCGGGATGATCCGTGTCATGCGGGCCAACATGCTCGACGAGCTGAAGAAGCCGTACGTCACCACCGCCCGCGCCAAGGGCGTCCGGCCAACCAAGCTCGTCTGGAAGTACCCACTGCGGCTCGCGATCAACCCCTTCGTCTCGCGGGTCGGCGTGCTGTTTCCGCAGTTGATTAGCGGCGGAGCGATCGTGGCGATCGTGCTGAGTCTGCCGACGATCGGACCGATGTTGCTGGGCGCACTGCTCAACCAAGACACGAGCCTCGCGGGGTCGCTGCTGATGTTGCTTTCGCTGCTCGGCATCGTCGGAACCTTGGTGAGCGACCTGCTGTTGCTGGCGCTGGACCCGCGGATTCGCTTCGACGGGGGAAGCCGGTGATGGAAGCGCCCGCCAAGACGATCACGAATTCCGACCCAGCGGTGCTGTCGCCGCGCCGCCTGTTCGTGCGGCGGTTCTTCCGCCACAAGCTCGCGGTCGCCTCGGTCGGCGTGCTGTCGGTGCTCTACCTCGTCGCGATCTTCGCCGAGTTCGTCAGCGTTAATGACCCCAACGCCTACCACATCGACTACGCCTACGCACCGCCGACGCCGATCACTTGGTCGTGGTCGGACGGCCTGCATGCGACGGCGCTTGTGAAACACGTCGACCCGGTCACGCTGCAACGGACGTATCAAGCAGATGCCGAATCAACGCTGCCAGTAAGGTTGTTGGTGGCTTCGGAGCCGTACTACCTTGCGGGATTTATTCCGATGAAGCACCGCCTGCTCGGTACGTCGTCCGACGCGCCGCTGCTGGTACTCGGTGCGGACAAGTACGGTCGCGATGTCTTCAGCCGCATCGTCGTTGGGTCTCGTATCAGCCTGAGCATTGGCTTGGTCGGCGTTGCTTTGACGTTCGTGCTGGGCATCAGCATCGGCGGACTCTCCGGCTATGCCGGGGGACGGATCGACACCTTCATCCAACGCGTCATCGAAATCGTCAGCGCGTTGCCGCAGTTGCCGCTTTGGCTGGCGTTGGCGGCGGTGTTTCCGCCGGAGTGGTCGAGCGTGAGCGTGTTCTTCGCGATTACCGTGGCGTTGTCGCTGCTCAACTGGCCGCCGCTGGCGCGGGTGGTGCGCGGCAAGATCCTCGCGCTTCGGGAAGAGGACTACGCCGTGGCCGCGCGGCTGCTGGGCATGAGCCATTGCCGCGTGTTGTTCCGCCATCTGATCCCCGGTTTCACCTCCCACCTGATTGTTGCGGTCACATTGACGATTCCGGTGATGATCCTCGGTGAGACTTCGCTGTCGTTTCTCGGGCTCGGCCTGCGGCCGCCGGTGGTTTCCTGGGGCGTGATGTTGCAGGATTGCTTGGACGTGAAGGCGGTGCGGTTCTATCCGTGGCTGCTTTCGCCGGTGGTGTTCATCGTGCTGGCGGTGCTCGCGTTCAACTTCCTGGGCGACGGCATCCGCGACGCCGCCGACCCGCACGGGGAGGGGGCGTGATGAACGAAAATGCTCTCGAAGTACGGGATCTGCGCGTGTCCTTCACCTCGGCCACCGGCGTGACCGAGGCGGTGCGTGGCGTGAGCTTCGACCTCCCGCGGGGAAAGACGCTCGCCCTGGTCGGCGAGTCCGGTAGCGGAAAGAGCGTCACGAGTTACAGCCTGATGCGTTTGATCCAATCGCCCGGTCGCATCGTCGGTGGCAGCATCACGTTGTTCCCGAAGGACGCTCCGCCGATTGACATCACGGCGCTGCGTGAGAAGGACCCGCTGATCTACGACGTCCGCGGCGGACGGATCGGCATGATCTTCCAGGAGCCGATGACCGCGCTCTCACCGGTGCACACGGTCGGCAGCCAGCTGGTCGAAGCGCTGCGACTGCACAAGAAGATCGGTCGCCGAGCCGCTTGGGACCGCTGCATTGAGATGCTCGCGCAGGTCGGCATGCCCGACCCGGACGAACGGATGAAGGCGTACCCGTTCGAACTGTCCGGCGGCATGCGACAGCGCGTGGTCATTGCGATGGCGCTGGCAGCACGGCCCGAAGTCATTATCGCCGACGAGCCCACCACCGCGCTCGACGTGACCGTTCAGGCCCAAATCCTCGAGTTGCTCAACGGGCTGCAGGAGCAAAACGGAACGAGCGTGCTGTTCATTACCCACGATCTCGGCGTCGTCGCGCAGGTTGCTGACGAAGTCTCCGTCATGCGGCAGGGTGAGATCGTCGAGCGCGGCAACGTGCGGCAGGTGATCCTCCACCCGCAACACGACTACACCCGCAAGCTCATCGACAGCATCCCCCGGCTCGACACACCAACCGCGAGGGTCGCGTCATGAAGCCGATGCTCGAAGTCCGCGGTCTGAGCAAAGTCTTCCGCACCGCGCTGCCCGGCTGGCGGCGGCGGTTCAAGGAGTTCGTCGCCGTTGACTCGGCCGATCTCGACATTGCTGCCGGCGAAACGCTCGGCATCGTCGGCGAGTCCGGCAGTGGCAAGACGACCCTCGCCCGTTGCATCCTCCGCGCGCTGCAACCGACCGCCGGACAAGTCATCTTCCGCGATGGCGACGCGGAGCATCGCCTCGACCAAATCGATGACACCAGGCTCATCCCGCTGCGCCGCCGGATGCAGATGATCTTCCAGGACCCGTACTCGTCGCTGAACCCGCGGATGACAGTGCAGGAGCTGATCACCGAGCCATTGCTGGTGCATCGGGTTTGCGGAAAGGCCGAGCGCCGGGACCGGGCCGCGGCGATGCTTGAGCGGGTCGGTCTGCCAACCTCCGCGTTGCTGCGGTATCCCCACGCTTTCTCAGGCGGTCAACGTCAGCGCATCGGCATCGCCCGCGCTCTGATCCTCAGCCCGGCGCTCGTCGTCGCGGATGAGTCGGTCAGCGCGCTGGACGTGACAGTGCAGGCGCAGGTGCTGGACCTGCTCGCGGAGTTGCAGGCGGAGATGGGGCTGACGTATCTCTTCGTGTCGCACGACCTGTCGGTGGTGCGGCAGGTGTGCGACCGGCTGATCGTGATGCACCGCGGACGGATCGTCGAGGCGGGGCGGGCCGAGGACATCTTCCGCGAGCCGCGTCATCCGTACACCCGGGTGCTGCTCTCGGCGGTGCCGAACCCTGACCCCGACCGCAAACTGACGCCGCTGCGCGTCGAGGACCTTTCCGACGACGCGTTGCGGCCGCTGCCGGACGTTGTTGAACGTGCCACCCTGACCGGAGCTTCCGCATGAAATGTTGGTTTCTGATTGCGTTGCTGTTGTCGCCATCGGCGGCGTTGGCGGACCTCGTGCTGGGGACGCCGTTCGGCGACCACATGGTCGTGCAGCATGACAAGCCGGTGCACGTCTGGGGCTGGGACGAACCGGGGCAGGTCGTGCGGCTGTACCTCGGCGGCGCATCGGCTCGTGCGATCTGCGGCGACGACGGGAAGTTCGAGGCGGAACTGCCGGCACCCGCGCTCGGTATCGAACACGAACTCGCGGCCGAGGGAACGACGGCAGTGCGGCTTTCGAACGTGGTGGCGGGAGACGTGTGGTTCTGCGCGGGGCAGAGCAACATGAACTTTCCGCTGTTCAAGTCGGCCGAGTGGCCAGCGGTCGAGGCGGGGGCGACGGTGCCCGGTGTGCGGATGTTCAACATCAAGCAGGCGACCGCCGCCGAGCCGCAAGCGACCGGCATGGGTGAGTGGGTGGTGGCTGATCCGGCGCTGATCAAGCATCGCTCCGCCGTCGCGTATCACTTTGCCGTGACGCTGCACGAGGCAACCGGTCGACCGGTCGGCATCGTGCAAGCGGCCTACGGCGGAACGATGATCGAAGCTTGGCTCCCCGCCGACGCGATCGACGCCTCCCCGGCCGGACCGCAGGTCCGCGCGTGGTGGAAGCGGTGGATGCAGATCAACGAGCCCAAACTCGCCGAGAGCAAGACGATCCGCAGTCGGCGCAAGCGATTCGAGCCGTCGGGCATCTACCACGCGATGCAACATCCGTTTGAGCCGCTGAGCATTGCGGGCGTGTTGTGGTACCAGGGCGAGAGCAACGCGCTGATGCCGGCGCGGTACGCGGATCTGTTCCCGTCAATCGTCGACGCGTGGCGATCGAACTTTCGCGATGAGGCGTTGCCAGTGGTGACGACGCAACTACCGAACTTCGAGCCGCCCAAAGACGACTGGGCGATGTTCCGTGAGGTGCAGCGAAACCTTGCCGATGAATTGGCAGGGGTAGGCATGGCCGTGGCGATCGATCTCGGCGATCCGGATGACATTCACCCGACGAACAAGCGAACGCTTGGCCGTCGGCTTGCCGACGTGGCGCTGGCGCGGGCCTACGACACCGACCGGCCGCTGTCGCCACGACCGATCACGGCGCGTCGAGAAGGCGGTGCGATCATCATCGACTTCGAGCATATCGGCGAGGGTCTTGAACTCCGCGGATGTGGTGCGTTTGAGATCATCGATAGCGAAGGCCAGGTCCATGTCGTCGATGCGACGCTTCGTGACAACACGGTTCGGGTCGCCTTCAACGGCGAAGCCGCGACCGTCCGGTACGCGTATGCAAACAACCCGACGCCGACGCTCTTCAACAAGACCGGCTTACCTGCGGTGCCGTTTGTGATGGAGGTGCAACGATGAGATGGACGTGTGCGATGCTGGTCGTGCTGTTGTTCTCGACGGTGACGCGAGGAGATGAGTTTCACGTCACGCTGCGTCTCGATGAGCCATTGCAAGCGGGCGAGTTGGAAACGGCGCGTCACACGCTGGCCGAGCGACCGGGGGTGGGGCGGGCGGTCTTGCGGTACGATCGTCGGCACTTGGTCGTCGAGTGGCAGTGGGCCGAGGGAGTGGCCGGCCCGCCGTCGTTGGTGATGCTCCCGGTGCTACCGGCCGATGAGCCGGTGACGTTCGCGTGGTCTTGGGACGCCGAAGAGGGCAGCATTCACATGCGCGTCGGCGGCGTGCTGGTTCACGGCGGGGATACCGACGCCTGGAAAGCCGTGACAGCGGATGGAGCGGACGTGGTTGGCGATTTACCTGATGGTTGGTCCGCGACCTTGGAACCGTCACCCGCCGGGTCACAGCTGCGCGGCATTCTCGGTGTCGAACAGCCACCGGTTCCGGACCTGACCCACCGACTCGGCGAGGTGCTTTACGCCAACAGCTTGGACCAAACGCCCGGAGATTGGGTGATCGAAGGGCCGCTAAAGCTGAACGCGGCCGACGGTGAACTACTCATCGAGTCCACCAAGCCCGACGCCCAGCGGCCCGATCACGGCCACGGCACCATTTGGCTCCCGCCGACTCTGCCCGGCACCTATGTCGTCGACTGGACCTTCACCCTCCGAAGCGAAACCGGCCTCGCGATCATCTTCTTCGACGCCCGCCCCCGTCTTGTCGGCATCACCGATCTGATGGACCCGCGCCTGCCGCAGCGCGACGGGACTTTCAACGACTACACCGCGGGCCCGTTGGACTCGATGCACGTCTCCTACTTCGCCCAACCGCCGCACGAACCGGGTCGCGGGATGCTGAACCTGCGCGAGAACTCTGGCCTGATCCTGCGGGCGATTGCGCCCGCCTTCCCGATCGGCGATGCACCGGTTCGCATGCGGCTGATCCGCGACCGGGACGCGATGTGGCTTCTTGCCGACGAGCGCGTGGTGATGTCTGCATCGCTCGGCGATCCGACCGGCGGACGCTTCGGCTTGCGGCAAATGCAATGGACCCGTGCCCGCTACGACGACCTGACCATCACCGAGCTACGCCCATGAACCGCCAACGCGTCTGCTTTACACTCAACGTCCGCCCCGACAGAGTTGGCGCCTATCGCGCTGCCCACACCGAGGTGTGGCAGGAGATGCGCGACGCACTGAGCCGCCACGGCTGGCACAATTACACGCTTTTCCTGCGCGACGACGGGCTGCTCATCGGCTACGTCGAGACGCCGGACTTCGCCGCGGCCGTCGCGGGCATGCAGGACGAGGCGATCAACGCCCGCTGGCAGGCGGCGATGATCGACTACTTCGAACCACTGGACGAGGGTGCGGCGGACAAGGCGATGACGCCGCTCACAGAGGTGTTTCACCTTGACTGACTGGGCTAAGAGCCGGTGGATCGGTGGACACGCGTCGGTCGAGAACGACGGTGTTTATGATGCGGGCGAGGTTGGCCGTTGGCTGTGTGTGGAGCCGGGCGAGGGCGAGGTCGTGCGGCTGGTGCGGCGATTCACGCTGCCGCCGGGCGTGATCGTCGTAGACGGTCGCGTTGTCATTGCGGTAAGTGACACGTCCGCCGGGCAAGTGGAATGGAAAGCGAACACTCACGGCTTGCCGCGCTTTGGCTACCAGACTTCGCCGGGCGGTCTGCCGAGCGTCGAGGGGGAGGCGGCGACGTTCTTGGGCCCGGGCGAGAATGTGATTTGGCTCGAGGCCCGAAAGCCGGTCGCGGGCGAGGGATTGCCCGGTGCCGAGCCGGTGCACGACTTCATGGCGACGCCAGGGCCGTTCGAGGTCGCGTGCGGACTGGACCTTTGGTTGAGCAACGGCGAGCGGTTGCTTATTGGCACGGATGCAGAGTGGCATGCAGACATCGTGGATACGGCCGCGCATCCGCTGTCGACCGGGGCGTTGCCGGAGCTGGAAGCGGACGGTCCGTTACCGAACGGGCATGGCATGGCGGTCGTCGGTGAATTCGCGCGTCCGCCGCGGTGTTATCCGAAGACGCGGCCGGTCGTGCGCCTGAGAAAGCACGTCAACGTGGAGAAACCGGTTCGCTCGATGACGTTGCACTACGCCGCGCTCGGCTGGGCGCGGCCGATGCTCGACGGGTTCACCGAATCGCTTCCGACGCTCGATCCGCCGCCGAGCAACTACAAGCGGCGGGCTTACTCGACGACGCTGGACCTGACGCAGTGGTGGCAGAGTCGATCGGAGGGGCCATTCGTATTGGGGTTCGAACTGGCCGACGGCTGGTATGGTCAGGACCGAGCGTGGTGGCCGATGATCCGGCCGTGGCATGGGCCGCCACGTCTTCGCGCTGTGCTGGAGATTGTCCACACCGATGGCACGAAACGCCGCGTCTGCAGCGATGAATCGTGGCAGGCTGCCACCAGTCCGATCACACGCAGCAACGTCTACGCCGGTGAGGACTTCGACGGTCGACACGACAACCAGCTCCACGACTGGTCGGCGGTGAAGGTGAGTGCGGAGGACGTGGCTGTCGAGCCCAGCCCGATCCCCCCATGCCGCAAGGTTGCGACCGTCCGTAGCGTCGGTCGGACCGAACCGTATCCCGGCGTGTTCGTCTACGACTTTGGTGTGAATCTCGTGGGCCGTGTGAGTGTGGCGATGAACGACTTGGCGCTCGTCGGCCGGACGCTGCTGCTGCGTCACGCCGAGACGCTGCACGCGGACGGTCGCGTCGATGACCTCTCCACTGGCGTCCGCGCCACACGCGTCGCACAGCTCGACCGCTTCACCGTCACTCGTCCGGACTGCCACGAAGCGGCCTTCACCTATCACGGCTTTCGCTACGTCCAGCTCAGCGGCCTCGACGATGCCGACGGCGTCGAGCTCATCGCCCACGTCATCCACAACGACCTCACGTTCGTCGGCGACTTCGCTTGCAGCGCGGACGGTCTGAACGACCTGTTCATCGCGAGCCGACGCAGCTACCTTGGCAACGCCCACGGACTGCTGACCGACTGCCCGCATCGCGAACGCTGCGCCTGGCACGCGGACTTGGAGATCGCCTGCGACTTCGGCCTGCTCAACTACGACGCGGCGGCGATGTACGAGAAGAGCCTGACCGACACGCTCGACACGCTGCAGCCGGACGGGACGCCGTTCTGCATCTCGGTCGGCCGGCGGCTGCACCCACCGGTCGATGATCTCGGCTGGCAGTCGTTGGTGGGTCAAGTGCCCCTGCGGTTGTGGCGGTACCGGGGGGACAGTCGGCCGGCCCGACGTTGCTGGCCGACGCTGCGGCGGGTGCTGGATCAGGCTTTGGAGAAGCTCGATGACGGCGTCATGCCGCCGGCCGCGTGGGGTGATCATGCGGCTCTGGAAGTGCACGACGATGGCGAGCCGATCCCTGTTTGTGACAAGTCGGTGTACCAGACGCTGGTGCTGATCGACCTGCTGGACGCGGCGATCCGGCTCGGTGGAATACTGGATGATCCGCATGGCTATGAAGCGACTCGGGTCGAAGTCGCCGCTTCTTACCAACGTCGCTTCGGCGACTATCACCATCCGACTGCCGACGCCGCGGCGTTGCAGCTCGGGCTGACCGAGGACGCCGGGCCACTGCGGCGCGGGATCGCCGAACAGCGCGGACTGAATGTCGGCGGCTTCTTTGGCCACCGCCGGATCGCAGACGCGATGCTCCGCCATGCGCCCGCCGAGGAGGCTG
Organism: Planctomycetota bacterium; assembly: GCA_039182125.1. Taxonomy (NCBI): domain Bacteria; kingdom Pseudomonadati; phylum Planctomycetota; species Planctomycetota bacterium. The sequence continues at coordinate 45,993 of JBCDCH010000012.1, read as the reverse complement.
TCGCGATGTTGGTGAATGACCGCTTCCCGAGTTTGCTTTGGTCGCTGAAGCACGATGGCGCCACCACGCTCTACGAATACCTGGTCCCACCCGGAAGCATGGCACACCGCGAACGCTCGCGGAACCATCCACCGCTCGCGTCGATCTGCGAAACGTTCTGGCATTGCATCGCTGGTATTGATCCGCACCCGGGCGCAGTGGGCTTGGACCGCCTGCTCATGCGGCCGCATGGCGTTGGCCCGATCACATGGACACGGGCGCACCACGACGGTCCCCGCGGTCGGATCGAGAGCAGCTGGCGACTTACCGACAACCGATTGCATTGGACCATCACGCTACCAACGGGCACTGTCGCCGATGTTTCTACCCCGGCCGGCTTCGACTTCTCCGTCACGCAGCTCGCAGCCGGTACTCACCACATCACCACCAACCGCTCATGAACATCGTCTACCTGCACAGCCACGACACCGGTCGCTGGATCGAACCGTACGGTCATCCGCATCCGACGCCCAACTTCACACGACTCGCCACCGACGGCGTCCTGTTCGAAGACGCACACACGCCGAGCCCGACGTGCTCGCCGAGTCGTGCGTGCCTACTGACCGGCCAGATGCCGCGCAAGAACGGAATGATCGGTCTGGCCCACCGCGGCGCGCGACTGCGCGACCCGAGTCGACACCTTGCGAGTCTGCTACGCGATCTTGGCTACGCAACCGCATTGTCCGGTGTACAGCATGAGTTCAAGGGCACGGCCGAGGCGGACATGCCCTACGACGAGGTGCTGGCCGAACCTGGTGTGGACGACGTTGCCGACGCCGACCCGGCGATCGCCGATGCGGCATCGGACTACCTTCGGCGTGAACACGACAAGCCGTTCTTCCTCGCGTGCGGCCTCTTCACGACCCACCGCACCGCGGGACGGACCGACCAGCGATTCAACGCCGAAGCCTCGCCGCTTGGCAATCCGGTGGACGTGATCGTGCCGCCAGACCTTCCGGATCTGCCCGAAGTGCGACAGGACATCGCCGACTACAACGTCGCGCTGGATCGGTTGGATGAATGCGTGGGCCGGGTCTTGGACGCGGTTGACTTTGAGAGCACGCTTCTGATTTGCACCACTGATCACGGCGTGCCGTTCCCGAACTACAAGAGTCGACTTACGCCGGGGGGGACCGGGGTGTTGCTCATGTTGCGTGGGCCCGGGATCGGAGGCGGTCGGCGGACCGGCGCGACGGTCACGCACTTGGACGTGGTACCGACCGTGTTGCATCTGCTCGGGCAAGAGATGCCGGACGATCTCGACGGCCGTTCGCTGTTGCCGCTGTTGCGTGGGGAGGTGGATCGTCTGCACGATGCGACATTCGGTGAGGTGAACTTCCACGCGGCGGCCGAGCCGATGCGGTCGGTACGGGTCGGTGACTACCTGTACATCCGTCACTTCGGCAAGTTGGCGCGTCGCGTCCTGCCCAACTGTGATCCCGGGCCAACTCGTCAGGCGATGATCGAACGTGGTTGGGCAGACAACCCACCGCCGGCGGAGTCGCTGTACGACCTGGTTAACGATCCATACTGCCTGCGCAATGTCCTTAATGACGAGAGTTTCGAGTCCGTCGCGGCAGACTTCCGTGAACGATTGGCTGCACGGATGGCACGCACAAACGACCCGTTGCGTCACGGAGGCGATTTGCCGTTGCCCGACGATCTCGTGCTCACGCCGATGGAAGCGACGTACCCGGCGGACACCCGCAAAGTCTGAACTTGCCAATTTAGCCGAGACGGCGCACAAGGAGATCGCGTCGATGACGGACTGTGCTCTTGTCAAACTGTCCGGTGTCGTTGGCGGGATCATCGCGGTGGCTTCACCGTCGCGATGAGTACAAGCACCACCGTCCGGATGTGCTGCGGGAGGCTCGGCCACGCCACGGCAGTCTTGGCAAGGTCAGCATCCGACGCGACCTGTTTGACACAGAATCTGTCACAAGTCTCGTACTCATATTCGGTTGTGCCGTCATCGGAACGGATTGCAAATCCGTGATTCGTGGGTTCGAATCCCACTCCGGCCTTGACCCTATCCTCGCCGTTTCCCACCTCGGGAAGCGGCGTTTTTGTTGAGTTAACGTGTTGCGAGCTTGGGATCGAGTTTCAGCGGACGGCCGATGTCCGTTGGGGCTCGGCGGATGGCGACGAGTTCGGCGGCGATGCTGATGGCAATTTCTTCAGGCGTGATCGCTCCGATGCTCAGCCCGATCGGGGCGTGGACCTTGGCGAGCGTGTCGGCGTCGACGCCGTTGCCGTGGAGTTGTCGCAGAATGGTGAGGATCTTCCGCTTCGAACCGATGAGTCCGACGTACTTGGCGGGTTTGTCGACGACTGCGGCGAGGGCGTCGGCGTCGTGGCGATGGCCGCGGGTGACGATGACGACGAACGTGTTGGCGTGAATCGGCAGGCCTCGCAGTTCGCACTCGATGTCGCCGACGATGCGTGTGGCGTCGGGAAAGCGTTGCTCACTTGCACAGCCCGGGCGGTCGTCGACGACGGTGACGTCGAAGCCGGCAGGCCCCGCGATCGCGGCGAGGGCTTGCCCGACGTGCCCGGCCCCTGCGATCACCAAGCTCGGTCTTGGCTCGAACGTGTGCTCGGCGTCGACCACCGTCAGGGTTGCCGGCTCGGCGCGCTTCACCGCCTCCGCAACACTGCGAAACACCGCTGCTTCCGTCACCGTTTCCACCGCGATTCGCATCGTTCCGCCGCAGACCAGCCCGTCGTCCCAGCCGCTGCCGACGTCGCCGTCGAGCTTGAACTCCAGCGTCTTGCTCTCGCGGCGGTGCATGAGTTCCTGGGCCCGCGTGCGGACCTCGGCCTCGACGCAGCCACCGCCGAGCGTGCCGAGCGTCTGGCCGCTTTCGAGCACGAGCATCAACGCCCCGGCCTTCTGCGGCGTGCTGCCCCGCGTCGACGCGACCATGCAGACGCCGACGACCTCACCCGCCGCCGTCCGTGTTACGATCTCGTCCAAAAGCTCCAACACGCTCGCATCCTACTTCAACCCTCCGCCTTCCCACTTCAAACTTCGCCGCACGCTCGTTACCGTGCCTGGTCCATGCGTCCGATCGAATCACTTGTGTATGCTCGAACCCGTGTCGGGCGTCGGTACGCGCTAATGCCGTTGGAAGGGTTTCCGCCGTCACGGTTGCCGGGGTTTCCCGAGGCGGTAGTGCGGGTGCTCGCATCGCCGGCGCTTGGGGCGGAGTTTGTCCAGTACCTGATCGACATGCCGGCCGGGACGAGCGGACGCTTCGCCGACGAGCCGGGCATCGAGACGTTCTACTACGCCATGGCCGGCAGCGGCGACCTCCGCCCTGGCAGTTTCGGCCTCATCGGCCCGGATACGCCGGTCGAGTTCGAGGCCGAAATCGACACACAGTTGCTCGTCCTCCGCAAACGTTACGAACCCGCGCCCAACATCGAACCCTTCGCCGCGCTCGCCGGCCATGTCGACGACGTCGAGAAGACCGTCTGGGAAGGCAACCCCGACGCGCTGCTGCAGGAGCTCATCCCGCCCGACTTCGCCTTCGACATGGCGATGAACATCTTCACCTTCTCCCCCGGCCACGGCCTGCCCATTGTCGAAACCCACGTCATGGAGCACGGCCTCTACCTCCTCGACGGCAAAGGCATGTACTACCTCGACGGCGACTGGATGGAAGTTGAACAGCACGACTACATCTACATGGCCCCGTTCTGCCCGCAAAGCTACTACGCCACCGGCCCAACGCCGACGCGGTACCTGTACTACAAAAACGTAAATCGGGAAGTCCGACTTCTGTACCGTTGACCGTATCACCCCGAGGGAACGATGGAGCTCTCGATATTGGTCACGATGAGTTGGTGATAACCATCAACTTCAAGGCCGGAGGCTTCGATAAGAACGCCCTCGAGCAGCATTGCTCTACCCTTTGTGATAGCACCGTCTCCCTTGATGCGCACAAGAGCACCAAGAAAAGTGATGGTTTGATCGGAAGGCCAAGTCGGGCGGCCAATTGCGACCCCGACGTTGCGGCACTTCGCGACCTCGGTAACCAGGATTTGCTTGCACTGCATGTTCACTCCGTTCGGGGAATGGAGGCGGTGTGCTCAACGGTAGAGAATTGCCCCGCTTGCTGGAAGCAAAATCGCGTTGCATTGTGCACAATCCCCAAGATTAGCGCCGTCCACATTCTTCTTGTTCCCCGAGTTGGCTGAGACTAATCTGAGGAAATGTCGCTACTGACGCCTTCAGGGCCAATCCATGCGCCCAACATCGCCCCGAAAACACCTGCAGAAGCCTACGCCCGGTACCTCAAGAGGAGCATTTTTGAAGGGCATTGGCGTTGTGGAAGCCCGTTGTCTGAAGCCGCACTGCTTGAAAAGCTGCTGAAAAAGCACTATCGAACGCAACTTCGAGCAGATCTCGACAGGCTCCCACCTGAACGGGGGCGTCGATCTGCCGACGAGTTTTCCAGACGGCCACTTCGCGAGGCTTTGACTATTTTGTCCGGCCGTCGCTTAATCGAGCGCAGCAGTGGCGGTAGCGCAAGACCGCGGCGGCTGACTTCGAAAGACAGAGAGCAGATATTTGATGCGCGACGCATGATCGAGCCTAACCGGGCGAAGAAAGCGGCCTTCGCGTGCCGCTCATCACCGATCGCCCGACAACGCATGGAGGAGGTCTGGTCTTGTCTAGATTTTGCCCTAGACGGCCCGGGCGGCGCTGGCAGCTACATCGAAGTTGACATCGCGTTTCATACCGAGATTGCTCGCCTCTCGTCCGAAGTGCTTGCCTTACTGGTGGAAATCACCCTTGAGCAGACGGTTGTTGGTGGACGACGGGCATCGGAAGTAACGACTTATCTTCGGCAGCAGCATCAGACGAAAGACCGAGGTGCGGGAATCCACGCAGAACACCAGGCAATCTATCAAGCCATCGTAGATGGTGACGAAGCACGAGCCGAGGCCGAGATGGAACGCCACCTTGATGCGGCAGAGGATCAAAACAAAGAAGTCGCATTCCTCTTGGACCTTTGAGCGAGCAGCTATGCTAGAAAAAATCTACCGAGACGACGACGTCGACCTTTCCGTGCTCGATGGCAAGACCGTGGCCGTGCTCGGCTACGGGATTCAGGGCAAAGCGCAGGCCGCCAACGCGAAGGACTCCGGCTGCAACGTCATCATCGGCACGACCGGTTCGCGTGATGCGGCGACGGCCGACGGGTTCACCGCCATGCCGATCTCCGACGCGGTTCGGCACGCCGACGTGATTCTCATCGAGCTGGCCGACCCGGTGCAGCCGAAGGTGTACGAGGCCGAGATCAAGCCGCACCTCAAGTCCGGGCAAACGCTCTGCTTCTGCCACGGTTTCTCCGTGCTCTACGGCCAGATCACGCCGCCGACGGACGTGAACGTCGTGCTGTTCGTCCCCAACGCGCCCGGCAAGTTCGTCCGCCAGAAGTACCTCGACGGCGAGGGCGTCTACGGCTGCGTGTCGGTTGATCAGGACTACACCGGCGACGCGCTGCCGATCGTCCTCGCGGTCAGCAAGGCCGTCGGCTCCACCCGCGCCGGCGTCGTCGAGATGACCTTCCAGCACGAGACCGAGGGCGACAACTTTGAGGAGCAAATCCTCTACGGCGGCACCATCGCGCTCATGCGGGCGTGCTTCGACACCATGGTCGACGCCGGCTACCCGCCGAGCTTCGCCTACGCCAAGGCCATCCGCTCGATCCGCAGCGTCATCGACGTCATGGACGAGGCCGGCATCGAGGAGTATCTCACCAACGGCTGCAGTCGCACCGCCGAGTTCGCCATCCGCACGCGCGGCCCGCGCGTGATCAACGAGGAGGAGATCAAGAAGATCTTCGACGAGACCGAAGCCGGCGTGTTCGCGCGGGACTGGATGCAGGAGTGGGCGTTGGGCATGCCGCAGTTGCACCGCCTGCGCCGGACACACGCGGAGAGCACGATGGAGAAGACCGGCGAGAAGTGGCGCGAGCAGTTCGGAAAGTGAACCCTCTTGTCATCCTTCGCTGCGCTCAGGATGACATCCGCGATATGCCGATCCAAACCGACAGACTCCGCCGCGACATCGAGACGATCGCGGCCATCACACAAACCCCCGGTGCGGGTGCGACCCGGCCGACGTTCTCGAAAGAGTGGGGCGACGCCGTCGCGTACATCGCCAACGAAGCGACCAAGCTCGGCTGCGTCGTCCGCCGCGACTCGGCCGGCAACCTTTTTTGCCGCTGCGGCAAGCTCGAGCCGGACGAACCGGCTTGGCTAGTCGGCTCCCACCTCGACACCGTCCCCCATGGCGGCGACTACGACGGCGTCGCCGGTGTGGTCGTCGGCCTCGAACTGCTCCGTGCAGCGGCTGACGACGACGTCGCCGTCCCCGTTGAGCTCGTCGTCTTCGCCGAGGAAGAAGGCCCGACCTTCGGCATGGGCATGCTTGGCAGTCGCGCACTCGTCGGCGAGCTCACCGCCGACAACCTCTGCCTCTACCGTAACGCCGCCGGCGAAACGTACGTCGACGCGTGCAAGCCGTACGCCGGAGAGCTGACGAAGCTGCACGACCACCTTGGCCTCATCGAGCTACACGTCGAGCAGGGGCCGGGCATGTGGCGGCGCGATCAGCGCATCGCCATCGTCGAGTCCATCGCCGGCCGCTTCCAGTACCGCGTCAGCCTCGAGGGCGAGGCGAACCACGCCGGTGCGACGGCGATGTCCGATCGTCGCGATGCGCTCTGCGCCGCGTCGGAGATGGTCAACGCGTTGGAACAGCTTGCACCGACTTTGTCCGAGCAGGCCGTGATGACGGTGGGGCGGTTCGAGGTGAAACCCAATGCGGTGAATGTCATCCCCGACCGCGTCGAGTTCACGATCGACTTTCGCGCCCCGGACGACGCGCAACTCGAAACCGGCGACAAGCAACTGCGCACGCGGCTCACCGACATCGCCAACGCCCGGCGCACCTTCATCGCGATCGAGCAGACCGAGGCGATTCCTGCACGGCCGATGCACCCGGCGTTGGTTGACCAGCTCGCGGGCGACCTGCCCCGCGTGATGAGTGGCGCGTTGCACGACGCGGCCGTTCTCGCGCCGCACTTGCCGACGGCGATGCTGTTCGTACCGAGCCGCGACGGGATCAGTCACAACCCCGCCGAGTTTTCGCGCGTCGAGGACATTGCCGAAGCCGCGGCGGTGGTCGAGCGGGCCGTGCGTCGGCCGACGATCGCGCAGCTCAACGGCATGACCCGCGAGCGTTTCACGCAGACGCTTGGCGGCATCTTCGAGCACTCGCCATGGATCGCCGAGCGTGCGTGGGACACGCGACCGTTCGCGAACGTCGATGACCTGCACGCGAAGATGATCGCCGTCGTCGACGCCGCGACGCAGGACGAACAGCTCGATCTCATCTGCGCCCACCCCGACCTCGTCGGCAAGCTCGCCAAGGCCGGCCGACTCACCGCCGAGAGCACCGACGAGCAGAAAGCCGCCGGCCTCGACCAACTCACCGCCGACGAGGCCGACGCCTTCGACCGGTTCAACGCCGACTATCGCAACAAGTTCGGCTTCCCGTTCGTCATCTGCGCCCGCGAGAATCGGAAGGACGCCATCCTCGACGCGTTCCCTGAACGCCTCGCCAACGACGCCGAGACGGAGCGTCGAACGGCACTGGCGGAGATTGCGAAGATTGCCCGCTTGCGTTTGGCCGATCTGGTGTGGACCCTTGAGTGATGCCGCACCAACTCACGAGCAACAGCTACGGCAAGAGCCGGGTCCGCATGACCAAGGTGATCCGCAACGGGTCGCGTCACGACCTGCTCGAGTTCGCCGTCGAGGTCAGCCTGGAGGGCGCGTTCGACGCCAGCTACGAGACCGGCGACAACAGCGCCGTCGTCGCGACCGACTCGATCAAGAACACCGTCTACGTCCTCGCCAAGGAACACGACTTCACCGAGCCCGAGGCGTTCGCGATCATCCTCGCTCGTCACTTCGTCGACACCTACGACCAGGTCACCGACGCAACGGTGTCGATCGAGCAGTCCAACTGGACACGCATCGACGATCACGATCACGCCTTCACCAACGGCGGCAGCGACACGCGCACCTGCACCGTTGTGCTCAGCGGCGATGACGAAACAGGGGGCGACCCGATCGTCATGGGCGGCGTCGCTGGCCTGCTCGTGCTCAAGACCACAGCGTCGGAGTTTCACACGTTCGTCGACGATCGCTACCGCACCCTTGCCGACGCCCACGATCGCATCTTCGCCACGACCGTCGACGCGACCTGGCGGATCGCCGACCATCACGTCGAGTTCGGCACGACGTACGAAAACGCCAAGCGGGCTTTACTGAAAGTATTCGCTGGCCACCACAGCCTCGCGGTGCAGCAGACGCTGCTGCAGATGGGCCGCGATGTGCTCGACGCGTGCCCGGCGATCGAGGAGATCGGCCTCGAGATGCCCAATCAGCACCGCATTCCGATGAACCTCGATCCGTTCGGTCTGACCAACGACAACGAGATTTTCATGGCGACCGACGAGCCATATGGCCTGATCACCGGCACCGTGACGCGGGGGGATTGACCATGCCCGGCAAGCTCACCACCCACGTCCTCGACACCGCCCACGGCACGCCGGCACCCGGCATGCGTGTGACGCTTGAACGCGTCGGCGGCAGCGAGCGCGAGCGGCTCGCCGACGTGACGCTCAACGACGACGGCCGCGCCGATGGTCCGCTGTTGACCCAGCTTGGACCGGGAACGTATCGGCTGTTGTTTCACGTCGCCGACTATTTTCGTAGCCGCGGCCATGCCGACGCGGGACGTTTTCTCGACCGCGTGCCGATCCTGTTTGTCGTGGACGATCCCGATGCTCACTACCATGTGCCGCTGCTGGTGTCGCCGTGGTCGTATTCGACTTACCGGGGTAGCTGATGCCAATCGATTTGCTCATTCGCGGCGGCCAACTCGTCACGCCAACCGGCGTGCGCGAGGCCGATCTCGCGATCGACGGCGGTCGTATCGTTGGCTTCGACTCGGCCGATGCGCGTGATGAGATCGACGCGACCGGACTCCATGTCTTCCCCGGACTGATCGACCCGCACGTCCACTTCAACGAGCCAGGGCGCACGGAATGGGAAGGCTTCGCTACCGGTAGCGCGGCGCTGACAGCTGGCGGGGGGACGGTGTTCTTCGACATGCCGCTCAACTCCACGCCGGTGCTCGACGTCGATGCGTTTGACGCAAAAGCCGCACTGGCCGCGGAGAAGAGCGTCGCAGACTTCGGCCTCTGGGGCGGGCTCACGCCGAACAATCTCGACAACATGCCCGCCTTGATCGAGCGCGGCGTCGTCGGCTTCAAGGCGTTCATGTGCGACACTGGCATCGATGACTTCGCCTACGCCGATCTTGACACCCTGCGGAAAGGAATGGAGATCGCCGCCGAACACGACGCGCTCGTCGCGGTCCACGCCGAACGGCAGGAGACGGCGGTCGCGCTGCGTGAGCGCGCGGATGCGGCACCGCAACGCGATTGGGAAACCTATTTGAAAAGCCGTCCACCACTGCTGGAAGTGGTCGCGGTACAGGAAGCGCTCGCGCTTGCGAAGGACACCGGCTGCCGGCTGCACATCGTGCATGTGAGCGTGCCATATGCCATCGAGTTGGTGCAGCAAGCGCGCGCCGATGGCGTCGATGTCACTTGCGAAACCTGCCCGCACTACCTCGCGTTCACCGAGGACGATCTGGTCGAGCGCGGTGCATCGCTCAAGTGCGCACCGCCGCTGCGTAACGCCGACGCGGCCGCCCAGCTTTGGGAGGACCTCGGCGGCGATCGTTTCGCGTTCGTCGCTTCTGACCATTCGCCCTGTCCGCCGGCCATGAAAGACGCCGACGATCCGTTCAAGGTGTGGGGTGGGATCGCCGGCGTGCAATCGACGCGATCGGTGTTGCTCAGCGGCGAGCCGGCGCTCAAGCTCGACGCCATTGCGAACCTTACCGCGGCCAACGTTGCCGACCGCTTTCGCATTGAAAACAAAGGCCAAATCGCTGATGGTTTCGACGCCGACCTTGCGCTAGTTGACCTGTCCGAGCCGTACGAACTCACGGCCGGAATGTTGCTCGACCGGCATCGTGCCAACCCCTACGTCGACCGCACGTTCGCAGGACTCACCCGCCGCACGATCCTCCGTGGCGTCACCATGTATCTCGACGGCAACATCATCGCCGACCCGTGCGGCAAGCTGCTTACACCGTGGAGGTTGTCATGAACCCTGAAGCCGTTCGCGGCCCGCTGCTTGTCCCCGAAGCCGACGGCACCGTCACCTTTTACGCCGACGGCATGCTCGTCGCCGACGAACACGGCCGGCTTACCCACGTCGGCCCTCCCATTGACGTCCCGCACCGAAGCAGCAACGGCGTCATGCTCCCGCCACTGCTCGACATCCATATCCACATCCCCCAGCACCCGATCCGTGGCGACTTCGTAAAGGGCGTGCCGGCCGACGCACCGGAGGGTCAGTTGCTCGCCGGGTTGAAGAAAAACGTCTTTCCAGCGGAGATCAATTGCAACGACCGCGCCGTCACCGAGGCGGTCACGCGCGAGTTTCTCGCCGACACGCTCGCCCATGGCGTCGTCGGCGGCGCGGCTTACATGACCTCGTCCGCCGCTGCGACGGAGGTCGCACTGGAGATTCTGCCCGAGACGTGGAGCGTCGGCCTGGTGCTGATGAATCAGAACTGCCCGGAGGATCTGCGCACTGACGAGGCCAACCTCGACGCCGATGTCGAGCGCATCGCCAAGCGTTTCGGTCGCCGGCTCATCATCACCGACCGCTTCGCCGTCGCGACGAGCAGCGACCTGCGCCGCCGCGGCGCTGCCCTCGCCGAACGCTTCGGCCTCCGCACGCAGACGCACCTCAACGAACAGGTCGCCGAAAAGCAGTTCGTCGAGCGCGAGCTGTACCCCGACGCCGACAGCTACACCGACGTCTACCGCCGTGACGGCCTGCTGGAGCACGACTGCATCGTTGCGCATTGCATCGAGATGACCGAGCCCGAGTGGGGCATCCTCACCGACACCGGCAGCACGATCGCCCACTGTCCCACAAGCAACCTCAAGCTCGGTAGCAACGTGATGCCGCTGGACGAAGTGAAACGCCGCGGCTTGCCGTACGCCATCGCGACCGACGTCGGTGCCTCGCCGACTGTGTCGATGTTGGCGGAAATGAAACGGTTCTTGACCGTCCACGACTCGCCACATGCGAACCATGCGGAAGCGCTGTTTCGTGCAACACGCGCCCCGGCCGACTTGTTAGGATTGGTCGATGGCGTGGGGCGACTGGAGGTCGGGCGCCCGATGTCGTTCATCGAGGTCGCGGGCTCCGGTGCTGACACCGACTCGGTGATCAGTTCGCTTTTGCCAGCCGACATGGATGACCCGGCCTCGACGGTTAACCGCGTGACGATCAACGGAGAAACGAAGTTTGACCGAGATGCGTGACCACCTCCGACTCATGATCAACGGCCGACCCGTCGAGGTGCGCGGGGCTGACGTGTTCCTGCCGCTGGCGACGTTCCTCCGCAAACGACGCGGGCTGCCGGGGACGAAGGTTGTTTGTGCCGAGGGGGACTGTGGGTCGTGCAGTGTGTTCATCGGCCGGCCGGTCGATGGCGAGATGCGGTACACGACGGTGACGTCCTGTATCGCGTTGATGCTGCAACTCGACGCGACGCACATCGTCACCGTCGAAGGCCTCACGCCCGGCGATGAACTCAGTCCGATTCAGGACGCTCTGGTCAAATGCCAGGGCACGCAGTGCGGCTTCTGCACGCCGGGCTTTGTCGTGGCGATGACCGACACGCTGCGGCAGCCGTGCGATGCACACGCGCTGAGGCGTGGCTTGGTCGGCAACCTCTGCCGATGCACAGGGTACGACTCAATCGTGCGAGCGGGGATGGCCGTCGATCGGGAGCAGCTGCGAACGCTCGACGAGATGTACCCGCCCGATGCGGTGGTCGACGCATTGCCGACGGACGGCTTCGACCTGACCGATGGCAGCCGCCGTGCTTGCAAACCAACGACCATCGAGGACGCGACTGCCTTCCTCGCCGAGCACGACGATGCGACGATCATCGCTGGCGGCACCGATTGGGGCGTCCTCGAAAACAAGCGGTATCAGCGGGTGAAGACCGCGCTGAGCATCGCGGGCATCGACGAACTGGGTGGCATCTCTGTCGAGGGTAACCAACTTGTCGTCGGGGCCGCAGCAACGTTGACCGAACTCGAACTCATCACCGCCGAGCACCTGCCCAACTTCAGCGAGTACCTCGCCTGGTTCGGCTCGCCGCCGATCAAGAACGGGGCGACGCTTGCGGGGAACCTCGTCACCGCCTCGCCCATCGGCGACACCGCCGGGCCGCTGGTCGCGCTCGAAGCGATCGTCGAAATCGCCGGACCGACCGGCCGTCGCAGCGTTTCGGTCGAGGACTTCCACACCGACTATCGCGTCTGCGATCTACGGCCCGGCGAACTCGTCACCGCCGTCCGCATTCCGTTGCTCACCGCCGATCAAACGCTCCGCTGCTACAAGGTCTCGCGTCGCAAGGACCTCGATATCTCCAGTGTTTCCGCGGCGTTTCGCATCACGCTCGACGGCGACACGATCGACGACATCCGCATCGCCTTCGGCGGCGTCGGGCCGACGATCCTGCGGCTGCGGGAGACCGAGGCCGCACTGATCGGCAAGTCGGCGACGCTCGAGACCTTCGAAGCCGCCGGCGAGGTGGCCCGCGACGAAGTCACGCCGATGACCGACGTCCGCGGCAGCGAGACCTACCGCCGCACCGTCGTTCAGCGCATGTTCAGCAAACTCTTCCACGACCTGCCGCTCGCGAAGGAGTACGCCTGATGCCGGCCGTCGGTAAGGACATCGCGCATGACTCGGCGGTGACGCACGTCACGGGCAAGTCGCAGTTCATCGATGACGCGGCACCGTTGGCTGGCGAGTTGATCGCCGGCATCCTGCCAGCCCCGGTGGCCAAGGGCACGATATGCAAACTGGACGTCACCGCCGCCCGGAACACGCCCGGCGTCGTCGCGGTGCTGACCGCCGTCGACCTGCCAGAGATGGCTGCGTTCGGGCCGGTGCTGCATGACGAATGGCTGATCGTGCGGGACGAGATTTCATTTCTCGGGCAACCCCTCGCGCTGATCGCCGCGGAGACGCAAGACGCGCTGGAAGCCGCCGTGGCAGCGGCGATTGTGGAGGTCGACGCAGAGGATCCGATCCTGACGATCGACGAAGCCATTGCCGCCAAGAGCTGGTTGAGCGAGCCGCGCACCATCCAGTGCGGCGACCTCGACGCTGGGTTCGCCGAGGCCGGCCACGTCCTCGAAGGCACCGTCGACATCGGCGGCCAAGAGCAGTTCTATCTCGAAAGCCAGGCCTGCCTCGCCGTCCCCGGCGAGCAACGGCAGATGCACATCCACTCCTCGACCCAGCACACGACCGAGGTGCAGATGCTCGTCGCCGAGGTGCTGGGCATCCCGTTCAATCACGTCGTCTGCACGTGCAAGCGGATGGGCGGGGCGTTCGGCGGGAAGGAGACGCAGGCCGCGCCGCCGGCGATGATGGCGGCACTGCTCGCGCGGCAAACCGGCAAGCCCGTTCGCTTCGTCTACGGCAAGGACGACGACATGCGCTACACCGGCAAGCGTCATCCGTTCAAGTCGAACTACCGCGTCGGCTTCACCGATGACGGCCGGATCACCGCGCTCGATGTGGAGCTATTCGCCAACGCCGGCTGTAGCACGGACCTCTCGCTTGCCGTGCTGGAGCGGGCGATGCTGCACACCGACAACGCGTACTACCTGCCGAACATGCGTGTGGTCGGTCGGCTGTGTCGGACCAACCTGCCGAGCAACACGGCCTTCCGTGGCTTCGGCGGGCCGCAGGGTGTCGCGTCGACCGAGCACATCCTCCACGACATCGCCCGCCACCTCGGCATCGACGCGCTCGACGTGCGAAACGCCAATGTTTACAGAGGCGATCGCAACGTCACGCCCTACGGCATGTTCGTTCAGAACAACGTCCTGCCCGAGCTGTTCGACGCCGTTCGTGCTGAGTCCGACTACGACGCCCGCAGGGCCGAGATCGAGCGGTTCAACGCCGAGTCGCCGACGCACGTGAAGGGCTTGGCCGTCTCGCCGGTGAAGTTCGGCATCTCGTTCACCCGTCGCACGCTCAACCAGGCCAACGCGCTGGTCAACATCTACCTCGACGGCAGCGTGATCGTCAGCACCGGCGCGACCGAGATGGGTCAGGGCGTCAACACGCGCATCCGGCAGATCGTTGCCGATGAACTCGGCGTGTCGTTCGACGATGTGTTGGTGACCGCGACGAGCACGGACAAGAACAACAACACGTCGCCGACTGCGGCGAGTGCGGGAACGGACCTGAACGGTGCCGCGGCGACGGATGCGTGTGTCCGGTTACGGGAACGACTGCAGCCGGTCGCCGCAGCGATGTTCGCTGAGGCCGACGACGGGTTCGCCGCCGAACCCGCTGCGATCGCCTTCGCCGATGGCCACGCCATCGACTCCCGCCGCCCCGACAGCCGCATTGCATTTGGTGATGTGGCCCGCGCCGCCTACGAGCAACGCATCAGCCTCGGCGAGCGTGGGTTCTACGCCACGCCCGGCGTTGACTTCAACCGCGAGACCGGCAAGGGCCATCCGTTCCTCTACTTCACCAACGGCGTTGCCGCCAGCGAGGTCACCATCGACCGCTTAACCGGCGAGATGGTCGTCGACCGCGTCGACCTGATCATGGACGTCGGCGAGAGCATCAACCCCGGCATCGACCGCGGCCAGGTCATCGGCGGCTTCGTGCAGGGCATGGGTTGGTGTACGACCGAGCAGCTCGTCTACGGCACCGACGGCTCGCTCAAGAGCTACTCGCCGACGACGTACAAGATCCCCGCGATCAGCGACGTGCCGATGGAGCTCAACGTGCGCTTCCTCGACAACCCGAATAACGTCGTGTCGCTGCGGCGGAGCAAGGCGGTCGGCGAGCCGCCGTTGTTGCTCGGGCTCAGCGTCTGGCTCGCGGCGAAGGATGCTATCGCGTCGACCGGTAGCAATGCACGGATCGACCTGCCTGCAACGGGTGAACGTCTCTTGCTCGCGCTCGCCGAGCACGATGTAAGCCGTTTGGCCGATGCGTGACAGCCCGACTCTCGCTACAGCTTGGTGATGCGGTGGCTGTTGATCGTTTTTCTCTGCTCGGGACTGGCGTGTGCGCAAGGTGTACGTAGTTCAGGGCGGTCGGCAACGGTCGCGAGCCGGGTCGAGGGCGCGGTCGACAAGATGCTGACCCTCGACGAACTGGATCGTACTTGCATGGCCTACGCGGATCGCTACACGGCTGCCATCGCCGCCGCTTGTGACGAGGTAGCGCAGCACCAAACCACACCCGAAGCACGTGCCGCTGTCAGTCGGCTCAAGGTTTCGGCCGCGACCAACATCTACGACATCGCCACCACCGACGATCCGTACGCCAAGATGCTCGACATGCTCATGATGGTGTCGTTGCAGGATCAGATGTGGGGCGAGCGGCGTCAGGCCGTCGAACAGTTCGGTCCGTCGGGAATGCATCTGGCCTTGGCGTTCGACGAGATGCGTCGCGAGATCTGGGACCTCGCCGCGCGGATTCAGCCCGTCGAGCAGCTCGCGATGCTCGACCATGCCATCGTTGACTGGCAAACGGAGCACCCCGAAGCGCACTATGTCTCGATGGTTCGCTTCGAGGATGTCATGCGTGGCCATGGCAAGTCGTCGATGATGGCGGAGATGAAGTCGGCTTCGGGGCTGCTTTCGGCGGTGAATGATCTCGACCGCACGGCGAATGAGTTTCGCCTGCTCGGTGAACGGGCGTTTTTCATCGCCAAGCGCCAGCCGACACTCTTGAACTGGCAGTTGCAGGCGGCGGCCGACGAGATGCTCGCGCGAGAAGAAGTCCGCGATCTCGTCCAGGCGGCCGTGGGCACGGAACGTCTGGTCGATGTCGCCGAGCGTGCTCTGGATGAACTGCCGGCGGAAATGACGCGTCAACAAGTGGAGCTGCGGCTCACGCTTTCGGAGGTGGAGCGGACGCTCAAATCCGCCGAGCCGGTGCTCCACGAAGTCCGCATGATCAGCGAAAACGGCAGCGAGATGATCACAAGCCTGAACCGCACGATGGCGACGATGCAAGGGACGCTCGACTCCGCCGATCAACTTGCCACTCACATGCTCGACAGGCCTGAACCGGTCCGCATCGAGCAGTACACGGCGGCTGCGACCGAACTCACGCAAGCCCTCTCGGAGCTGAACAAGGTGGTACAAAACAGCGACGCACTGGTCGGCAGCCAAGCCTGGCGCGTGCGTCTCGACGATGTCAACGAAGCCGCCGAGCAACGCGTGGATCACATCTTCTGGCGTGGTGTTTGGCTGGTGGCCGTGTTGCTCGGCATGCTTCTCGTTTACCGGCTCACGCTCATGGGGTGTCAGCGAAAGTTCGGTGGCTGACGGCGGGCCGCATTCACCGGATTAAGTCAGCGGGCACCACGGGGCGGACGGCGGTTGCCACGTTCACGACGGGGCGGGCCGCCCATCCGATCGCCGCCGGTTTCCTTGCTGAATGACGGGTCGGGCGTGCCGTAATGCTCGCGCGGGATGAACGGGAAGTCCTCGGTAAGCACGTAGTAAAACGTGCCGTCGGGGAACTCGGGCGTGACGCCGACGCGACCGTTGAAGCGATCAAGGTCGCCGCTGCCTTCAACGTACTCGAAGTCGCTGGTGAAAGTGCCGTCATGGTCCCCGGGCGGTCCGCCTTCGGGGCGCGGACTTTCCTTGAGCCGGTAGCTGGACTTCATGTCGACGAGGTTGCTTCGCGGGTCGTCCGGGTCTTCGTGTGCCCAGGGGGCGTAGATCGGATAGCCGTCGGCAGCCCAGCCGATGAGCAGCATGGTGTTGCCGCGTCCGCCAAGCTTCTCGATCAGGCCGGTGGGCAGTCCGTGGTAGTGGTAGGTGCCGGTGGGTTGGACGTGGGCGTTGTTGGCGTCGAGTCCGAGCGTGCCGCCGTCGGGGCCGATGGCTTCGTAGCGCTCGTCGCCGGGTTGGGGCGGGCCGCCGCGCACCAGTGTGCCGTTACGCCAGATCTCGGCGGTGGCCGGGTCGAACGGCACGCCGTTGAGTGCAACGCCGAACAGCACCGGACGCGACGGCCGGCCACCACGCTCACGTCGCGCCGCGCGCCGTTCCGCCGGTTGCGGGTCGGTGGTCATCTTGAACATGTGCCTTTGCGGCGAGATAGCGTTGGGGTTCGCGGCGTTGGGGAACTGACCGACCTCATGAGCAGGGATGCCGTTGGACCGGATGTATCGAAAGCCGTCGCGGACGTCGATCGAGACAACCGGAACGTCTTCGAGCGTGGATGCAAGGAGTGTGGGATTTATGTCGTTCCCGTGGTCGGGATGAGCGACACTTATGACCGGGATGACCAATGTCGCAAGGGCGAAAGCGATGCGTCGATGGTTGTTCATGGAGGTCTCCTTGTTGCACGGCATCGCGGAGAAGTTTGCCGCAACGGAAAGCCAAATGGAAACGATAAACCCGGATCGGCCGAGACGCGTTGAATGCATCAAGGCAGATCCGGGCTGATCAGAAAGCAGATTGCGTGTCAGAAGCGGATAACGGCCGAGAAGGTCCAGCGGTAGCCGAACAGGTCGTCGTTGCGGGTGATCGGCGCTTCCCAGGCGGCGCGGAAGCTGAGGTTCTCGGTGGGGCGGATGGCCACGCCGGGGGCGACGGTGACGACGTCTTCGCCCTGTCCGCCACCGAGGTTGGCAACATCAACGCCCATGAACGGCAAGGGTTGGTTGTCACCTTCATCGATGACGTGATATCCGTTGAACTCGATGATCGGTGCAAACCAATCAGTGACTGCGTAGTCGGCGTGAAGGTTCCATGTGAGCAGTTGGCTGTCGCCCAGTGGGTCTTCGCCATCGACGGGGACGAAGTAGTTCACGGTGCCGGAGAAGTGCAGCTTGTCGAAGCTCTTGTTGCCGGCGAGGAAGATGCGGATGTCGTCGTCGTCCTGGAGCACCTCGTCGTCACCGATCGAGGCTTCGTATCCGACGCCGACGGCGAGGTGCAGTTGGTTGTCCCAGTCCTGGAGGAAAGCCCACTTGATGCCAGCGGCGAGGTCCATGATGCCGTCACCCTTGACCGCACCGGTGTCGACGTCGGCGTAACCGTCCTTGTAAGCGACGAACTGAATGTTGTCGGTAAGTGCGACACGGACCTGGGCCGCGATGACGTTGGCCCGACCGCCATCGATGACGCTGGAGTTGGGGAAGTCGTGGTAGACGTACACGGGCCGGATGTCGGTGGTGATCATTGCGTCCTCGGAGAAGAACGGCTGGGTGATCGGCGGCTCGGCGCGGGTGGAGCGGGTCAGGGCCGCGGCTTCGACGTCGGCGTCACCGAAAAGCACGAACGGATCGGCGAGCGTGGGAGCGGCGAGAGTGCCCGAAAGGATCATGACGGCAGTACAGGTTTTGCTTATCATCGGATAAGATCATCGGCATATAAAAGTTCAAAGTCCAGTACCTCGCTGGTTGTCGCTGCGGCATCCAACCACACCCCACGAATCTGTGTTAAACACCTCACAAGAAATGAGTTATCAACAGCTCGGGGTGCGGTAAAACGACGCAGACATCGGAAAATATTTACGGCGTTGACAGCAGTAAGCCTTGTGAAAGAAGTGACTTGCGCGAACCGCCCGCCGAAAGGGACGGGCGAATGCGAGATTAATCGGATGATTTGCTCTAATTGTCGATATATCTTGAGGCCTCGCCCGGCGCATGCGTCACACCATCACCGGCGGTCTTGAAGAAGTTGTTCGTTCGATTTTGGAGGCGTCATGACAACCATTCCGGGAGCCCGCGGGCTCAGTTCACTTCCCCAGCGCCTGCGCGAGATGTTCCGCGGCGATGGCGGGCCGTCGGTGCTCACCCGAGTCGCGACGGCGTCCAAGCCGATCCTCTGGCCCAAGTCCAACGTCCCGCAACTCCAACGCGGCCCCGACGGACTCGACCGCTTTTCCTACGACGACCAGGTCGTCCGAATGTTCGTCCTGGCGATGTACGTGTGGGGGATGGTCGCGTTTGCCGGCGGGTTGTTCGTCGCGCTGTTGTTGGTGCTGCCGACCCTTGCCGAGACGTTCCTGGCCAACGGCTGGGAACGTACCGGCGGTTTCATCAACTGGCTGCTGGGCATCCCGTACTTCACGTTCGGCCGGATTCGTCCGCTGCACACCAACGCCGCGATCTTCGCCTTCGCCGGCAACGCGGTGTTCGCCTGCGTCTACTACTCGACGCAGCGGTTGTGCAAAGCCCGGATGTGGTCCGACACACTCAGCCGGCTGAACTTCTGGGGCTGGCAGCTGATCATCGTTCTTGCGGCGATCACATTGCCGCTGGGCATCACGCAGGGCAAGGAGTACGCCGAGCTCGAATGGCCGATCGACATCCTGATCGCGGTCGTGTGGCTCGGGTTCTTCGGCGGCAACTTCTTCATGACGCTGATCAAACGGCGTGAACGTCACCTGTACGTCGCGCTGTGGTTCTACATCGCGACCATCGTCACCGTCACGGTGCTGCACGTCTTCAACAACCTGGTCGTCCCGACTGGCTTGTTCAAGAGCTACCCGATCTACGCGGGGGTTCAGGACGCGATGATGCAGTGGTGGTACGGGCACAACGCGGTGGCGTTCTTCCTGACCACGCCGTTCCTCGGGCTGATGTACTACTTCATGCCCAAAGCGGCCGAGCGGCCGGTGTTCAGCTACCGGCTTTCGATCATCCACTTCTGGTCGCTGGTGTTCATTTACATCTGGGCCGGCCCGCACCACCTGCACTACACGTCCGTCCCCGAATGGGCCAGCAGCTTGGGCATGGTCTTCTCCGTCATGCTGTGGATGCCGTCCTGGGGGGGCGGCATCAACGGTCTTCTCACGCTCCGCGGTGCCTGGCACAAGGTCACGACCGACCCGGTGCTCAAGTTCTTCGTCGTGGGCGTGACGTTCTACATGATGAGCACCTTCGAGGGCCCGCTGCTCTCGGTGAAAGCCGTCAACGCACTTTCGCACTACACCGACTGGACCATCGCCCACGTCCATGCCGGGGCGTTGGGTTGGAACGGGTTCCTCGCGTTCGGGATGATGTACTGGCTGCTGCCGCGCCTGTTCCAGACGCCGGGCAACAAGCTCTTCTCGGTCAAGCTCGCGAACCTGCACTTCTGGCTCGGCACCGCCGGTATTCTGTTGTACGTCATCCCGATCTACGTCGCGGGCCTCACGCAGGGCCTGATGTGGCAGGCACTCAATGCCAACGGCAACCTGGTTTACCCGGACTTCGTCGAAACCGTGCAGACGATCATCCCGCACTACTGGCTGCGTGCCGGCGGCGGGGTGCTGTACCTGACTGGTGCGGCGATCGGCGGGTACAACTTCTACAAGACGTGGAAGATGCGGCCCGAGAAGTACGACGAGCCGATCATCGCCGCCGCGCCGCTCAAGGACGACTACACCGCCGACGAGGTCGCGCCGCCGCTGCCCAAGGGCACGATGACGCCCAGCGGCAAGCGCATCTACCGCTGGGCATCGATGTGGTGGCACCGCAAGTGGGAACGGCTGCCGGTGAAGTTCACGGTGCTCGTCGTTGTCGCGATCGGCAGCGCGTCGCTACTGGAACTGGTGCCGAGCTTCGTGATTCGTTCCAACGTGCCGACACTCCCGCAGGTCGAGCCATACACGGCCTTGGAGCTGCACGGCCGGGACGTCTACCTGCAGGAGGGCTGCTACAACTGTCACTCGCAGATGATCCGCCCGCTCATCGCCGAGACCAAGCGTTACGGCGAGTACTCCAAGGCCGGCGAACATGTCTACGACCACCCGTTCCAGTGGGGCAGCCGGCGCATCGGCCCGGACCTGGCCCGCGAAGGCGGCAAGCAGTCGAGCCTCTGGCACGCCTTGCACTTCGAGAACCCGCAGCAGGTCACGCCCGGCAGCCTCATGCCGCCTTACAAGCACCTGCTCACCAGCGAGATCGACTTCGACTCGATCTCCCTGCGGATGCGGGCGATGCGGCTGGTCGGTGTTCCGTACACCGATGAACAGATCGCCGACAGCGAGCAGCACGCGATCGACCAGGCGGCAGCGATCGCCGCGGAGATCCAAGCCCAGGGCGGCCCGGCCGGCCTCGAGGACAAGGACGTGACCGCGCTCATCGCTTACCTCCAACGCCTGGGCACCGACATCAACCGCACGCCGGACTCACCTTCGGCGTTCGACTCGATCGTCAACCCGACTACCGCGGATGTGACCGAGGAGGTGGCCCGTGATTAAGGACGCCCTCTATGGCATCGACGTCGCCGTCTTCGGCACCGCGGCGTTGGTCATCTTCGTGAGCGTGTTCGTCGGCTCGGCCGCATGGATCCTGCTCAAACCCCGCAAGCAAATCGACCGCTGGGCGTGCCTCGCCCTCGACGAAAAGGCCGACCGAACGGAGGCGAACTGACATGAGTGTCGCAACCGACGAAACCAAAACGCAAGAGACCACCGAGCACGTCGCTTCCCCCGAAGTCGCGCCGAGTCTCGATCCCGGTGACGGCGGCACCGTCCCCAACGACCCGCTCACCGGCCACGCCTACGACGGCATCACCGAGTTCGACAACCCGATGCCCGGCTGGTGGATGGCGATCTTCATCGCAACCTGCATCTTCGGCATCGCCTACGGCTTCGTGTCGCTGGTCATGCAGGAGAAGTGGGGCACGCGCAACAGCTACCAAGTCGCCGTCGCCGAGCAGATGGCGCGGGATTTCGCGATGATGGGCGAGCTACCCAACGACAACGAGACGATCCTCATGATCGCCAGCACCGGCTCGCTGGTGTCGCGCGGCGAGGCCATCTTCGCTGCCAACTGCATCAGCTGTCACGGCCAGGACGGCATGGGCGGACTCGTCGGACCCAACCTCACCGACGGGGTCTGGAAGAACGTCGAGAAGCTCGAAGACATCTACGACGTGATCGCCAATGGCCGGAACAACAATGCCATGCCCGCGTGGCAGGGCCGACTCTCGCCCAACGACCTGGTGCTCGTCTCCGGTTATGCCGCGAGTCTTAAGGACAAGAACGTCCCCGGCGGCAAAGCGCCCGAAGGCACGTTCCGTCCCGAATGGTGATGGGAGTTTGCCATGATCCTTCAAACGCTCTCGCAACTCGACGACGAGACGAACGGAACTCAACGGCGTGACCGCTGTGCGGGATGTAACGGTGGCTGTTGCTCCGGCGACGCCCGCCCGCCCGCCAGTGACCCGACCGACACCGCGACCGCTCACGACGCCTCGTGCGGAAACGGTCCCTCGGTCGGGGGTCGCGCCGCTAGCACTGCGACTGATCAGTCGCTGCCACCACTCGCACCGGCACAGCGCGTACTGGCCACCCTCGAAGCCGACGGCTCACGCCGATGGATGTACCCGAAGCTCTCCAAGGGCTTCTGGTGGAAGCAACGCCGCGTCGTCGCTTACGCGCTGATCGCGGTCTTCGTCATCCTCCCGTGGGTCCGCATCGGCGGACAGCCGGCGTTGCTGGCCGACATCCCAGGCCGCAAGCTCCACTTGCTGGGCATGACGTTCCTGCCGACCGACACGCTGCTGCTCGCGCTGCTCATGCTCGGCGTGGGGATCGGTATCTTCTTTCTCACCGCGGTGTTCGGCCGCGTCTGGTGCGGGTGGGCGTGTCCGCAGACCGTCTACCTCGAGTACGTCTTCCGGCCGATCGACCGTTTGCTCGGCGGCGTCGCTGGCCGTGGCGGCAAGCCCAAGCGCACCGGCACCCGTGCCTTGGCTTATCCCATCTACTTCGTCTTCTGCTTCTTCATTGCCAACACGTTCCTCGCCTACTTCGTCGGTACCGACCGGCTTACGCAGTGGGTCGTCGGCTCGCCGTTCGATCACTTCTTCGGCTTTTCCGTCGTGCTCTTCGTCACCGGCGCGATGATGTTCAACTTCCTGTTTTTCCGCGAACAGCTCTGCCAAATCGCCTGTCCCTACGGGCGCTTCCAGTCGGTCATGCTCGACCGCAACTCGCTGATCGTCAGCTATGACACCAAGCGCGGCGCGCCGCGCGGGAAGGGGAAAGAGAAAGGCGAATGCGTCGATTGCACGATGTGCGTGCAGGTCTGCCCGATGGGCATCGACATCCGTGACGGGTTGCAGATGGAATGCACGCACTGCACGCAATGCATCGACGCATGCAACGACGTGATGGGCAAGCTCAAGCGCGAGCCGAACCTCATCGGTTACGCCACCGGTGCCAAGCGTGAAGGTGAAGCCGCCGGTTGGTTCAAGCTCCGCCCGCGGGTGATTCTGTATCCCGCCGCGTTGCTGATCATCTCCGGCCTGTTCCTGCTCAACTTCGGCTCCCGCCAGTCGATCAACCTCACGGTCCTGCGCTCACTGGGCGCACCGTA
Source organism: Planctomycetota bacterium (assembly GCA_039182125.1). Classification (NCBI taxonomy): domain Bacteria; kingdom Pseudomonadati; phylum Planctomycetota; species Planctomycetota bacterium. The sequence goes on along the minus strand of JBCDCH010000012.1, from coordinate 22,379 downwards.
CAGCGTGCTTGATGACGGCTCGATCGTGAACACGTTGCGGGTCAAGGTCGTCAACCGCACCGACGAGCCGCGCAGTTACACGATCGCCGTCGACGATCCGCGCCTGACCATCCAGCAGGTCGAGCCACTGACGCTCGAAGCCGGCGAGACGCGAACTCACGGGATCAACGTCGTGGCCGACCCGTCGGTCTTCACCGGCGGCCAGTTCCGTGCCGAGGTGACCGTCACCGACGACCAAGGCGCCTCCGCGTCCCGCCGCATTCGCATCCTCGCCCCGCAGAACACGGGAGTTTCACCATGAAAACGTCCAAACGCAAAGCGCTATTGTTCTTCGTTGTACCCGTCGCGCTGTTCGGGCTGCACATGACGGTGCTGGTCTTCGCGACCCGTGCGGCGCTGAGCGATCGCGGCCCGACCGTCGAGCCGGAGTACCAACAACGCATGGACATGCTCAAGGAGGAGGCCCGCAAGTGACCGGCCTGATCGTCAGCGTCTTCGTCGCGTCCGTCGTCGGCGGGCTGCACTGCGCGGGCATGTGCGGCGGGCTCATGGCCTTCGCGATCGCGCCGCACCCCGGCGGCCCGACCGAGGGCAACCTCGCCCATCGTCACGGCCCGGGCAAGGTCACGCTCCAGGCCGCGTATCACGGCGGACGCCTGATCGGCTACCTCACACTCAGCGTCGCCGCCGGCGCGGTCGGCTCGCTGCTCGATCTGGGCGGTACGCTCGTTGGTCTCTCGCGCGTGGCACTGATCGTCGCTGCCGCCGCGATGATCCTCTTCGGCATTGGCATCCTCATTCATTCGCAGACCTCGATCCGCTGCGGCAGCAGGCTCGGTGAAAGGCTCGCACCGTTCGCCGCGAAGATGCAGGGCAAAGCCTTGCGTCTGCCGCCGCTGCGGCGCGCTTCGCTCATCGGGCTGTCGACGCCGTTGCTGCCGTGCGGCTGGTTGTACGCGTTCGTCGTCACCGCCGCGGGCACCGGCAGCGTGTTGGGCGCGATGGTCGTGATGGCCGCGTTCTGGGCCGGGACGCTGCCGGCGTTGGTCGGGCTCGGCGTCGGGTTGCAGACGTTGCTCGGCGCGACGGGCAAACGCCTGCCGACGGTCACCGCGCTGCTGCTCATCGCCGTGGGCATCTGGACATTGGTGGGGCGGTCGGGCCTCGACGCGCAAGCGATCGCGGCCGGCGTCACGCCGACCGAAGCCACCTCCGAGATCGTCGTCCCCGACGCCGATGACGTGCCACTCTGTTGTGCGACGGAGGCAAGCGAATGACCGTCGCCGTCGAACCCGCCGCGCCCGCCGAGGTGACGTGTACCCACTGCGGCCTGCACGTCCCGACGGGCATGCGCACGATCGGCACCGAGCACCAGTTCTGCTGTGCCGGCTGCCGCGCGGTGTACATGGCCATCCACGAGAGCGGCCTCGACAAGTACTACGAACTCCGCGATGCCGTCGGCACCACGGGCAAACAGGCTAAGTCCGACACGACCGGCGCGGCGGCGTTCGACGCCGACGCCTTCACCGACGCCCACGTCCGCGAGCTCGACAACAACCGCCGGCAGTGCGACCTGCTGCTCGAAGGCGTGACCTGTGCCGCGTGCGTCTGGCTCGTCGAGAAACTCCCCAAGCTCTGCCCCGGCGTCATCGACGCCCGCCTCTCGCTGCACCAGCGCACCGCCCGCATCACCTGGCACGCCGACCAAACCAAAGCCAGCGCCATCGCCACGGCCTTGGCCCGACTCGGTTACACGGCCCACCCGCCGCGCCGCAGTGAGCGCGACGCGATGATCAAGCGCGAGGAGCGCCGCCGGCTCATCGACATCGGCATCGCCGCTGTCTGTGCGGGGAACATCATGCTTCTCGCCTTCGCGCTCTACGGCGGTGACTTTGCCGCCAGCGGCGACATGGCCCCGGAGTTCCGCGAACTGTTCCGCTGGCTGAGCACCGGCTTCGGCGTCGTGTCACTCGCCTGGCCGGGGCGGACGTTCTTCAAGGGTGCGCTCGCCGCGATCCGCAGCCGCACGGCCAACCTCGACCTGCCCATCGCGATCGCGCTGCTCGTCGGCGGCGTCGCGGGTTTGACCAACGTGGTGCTCGGCCGCGGGGACATCTACTTCGACTCGCTCGCGGTCTTGGTGTTCCTGTTGCTTTGCGGCCGGTTCATTCAACACCGCCAACAACGCCGCGCGGCCGAGACGTTGAGCCTGATGGGGGCGTTGGTGCCCAGCACCTGCCGCGTCGTGGACGATGCCGGCGAGACCCACGCGATCCCCGTCGACGCGCTGGTGGCCGGCCAGCGTGTCGAGGTGCTTCCCGGCGCGATCGTGCCGGGCGACGGCGTGATCGACGAGGTCGCCGGGACGACGAGTTTCGACCAGGCGCTGCTCACCGGCGAGTCCGAACCCGTCACGGCCGAGGCACAAAATGCGGTGTGGGCCGGCGCGAAGAACCTCGAACGGCGGTGCGTCGTTCAAGTCGGCGCGGTCGGTGCCGACACGCGGGTGGGGCGGTTGATGAACGTGGTCGAGCAGGCGGTCGACGCGAAAGCACCGGTGGTGCAGTTCGCCGACCGCGTCGCGGGCTGGTTCACGACGGTGATGATTTTCCTGGGCCTGTCGGTCGGGCTCGGCTGGGGCGTGTTCGCTTCGCCGGCACTGGGCATCGACCACGCGGTGGCGTTGCTGATCGTCGCTTGTCCGTGTGCGTTGGGCCTGGCGACGCCGTTGACGTTGGCGGTCGCATTGGCACGGTCGGCCCGGCGGGATCTGCTGATCAAGGGAGCCGCCGCGCTCGAGCAACTCTCCCAAGGCGGCACGCTCGTCCTCGATAAGACCGGCACACTCACGCAGGGGAAGATCGAACTCGCCCGTTGGGAAGGCGACGAAAACCTCCGCCCACTGATCGCCGCCGCCGAGCGTCACAGCGGCCACCATCTCGCCAAGGCGATCGTCGAAGCGTGGGGCGATCTCGAACCGACCACCACCGCGCTCGACGCCACCGACAAGGGCAACGGCGGCATCGAGGCCCGCGTCGGCGACGACGTGCTGCTCGTCGGTTCGGTCGGCTTCCTCACCCGCCATGGCGTCAGCCTCGACGACGTTTGGCCAACCATCCGGCGTTACACCGACGACGGCCTGACGCCGGTCGTCGCAACGCTCGGCGGGGAGGTGCGGATGGTCATCGGCTTCGGCGACTGTGACCGGCCCGACGCCGCCGACACCATCGCGACACTGCGTGACAACGGCTGGGACATCGAGGTACTCAGCGGCGACGTGCCGGCCGTGGTCGAAGCGACCGCGCGACGGCTCGGCATCGACCGCAGCCGTGGCGGCGTGACGCCCGAGGAGAAGGCCGACCACGTGCAGGCGTTGCGTGACGCCGGCAAGCGTGTGGTGATGGTCGGTGACGGCGTGAACGACGCGGCGGCGTTGGCCGCCGCGGACGTCGGTATCGCGGTCGCCGGCGGGGCCGAGGCCTCGCTGTTGGCCGCCGACGTGTACGCCGCCCGGCCGGGCTTGTCGTTACTCGCCGAACTCACCGCAGACGCCCGCCGGACGATGCGACACATCCGCCGCAATCTGCGCGTGTCGCTGACCTACAACATCATCGCCGTGAGCCTCGCCGCGGCGGGCCTGATCACGCCGCTGGTCGCGGCGATCATCATGCCCATCAGTTCCGCGACGGTCGTCGCCCTCGCATTGGCCGGCGGTGTTTCGCGAAGGAAGGACAAGCCATGAGCATTCTGTACATCATGATCCCGGTGGCGTTCCTGCTGGCCGGCAGCGCGCTTGCGGCGTTCTTCTGGAGCGTTCATAAAGGCCAGTTCGACGACCTCGACACCCCGGCCTTGCGTCCGCTGATCGACGACACGGAGTAATATCGGTGGTGCGATCGCCCGATAATCGGTGTTATGTTCAATCCTTTGGTATGCGTCTAACTGCCAGTGGTTTCTCCACATGGCGACCGGTAATTGAGCCGAGAGACGTTGCGCGGCACATCGCAACTGAACGAAATCCGATGTAGTGTGAGATTCTAAATGATATGGTTTTGGCTTGCATTCATCTCCCAGAACGCGGCCGCATTGGGTTTTCTTTTTGTAGTTCGACGCGGCCGGATGATTGCGTGGCTGCTCTGCTCTGGGGTGATTCTCGTTGCGCCGTGCTGGATTCCGCTCAATATGTCGGCGCTGCGGTTTCTGAGTTGCGTGGTCGCCGTGACGCTGCTTTGGAAGACTTACGACGCCTACCGTAACCCGGCTTTGGCGGCGGGTTCGGGCGTGAAGAACTGGATTCTGTATCTGCCGAACTGGTTCTGGTTCGTGCTGAAACGAGTTCCACGCAATCGTCCGGCGAGGTCGGATTGGCGGCGCGTCGCGGTCGAGGCACCGCTGATGATCGCGTGGGTCGCGCTGTGCGTCCTGCTCTTACGATTCGATTGGTCGGACGTACCCTTCGCGATAGAACACACCGCAAAAGTTGTTGGTTTCGCCACAGCGATGATGCTGATCGGGCGCTGGTTTGCGGCGTTGTATCGGCGGACGGCAGGTCCGGCGATGGACCCGATCGATCATCTATTCACGGCACGAACACCCGCCGAATTTTGGCGACGATGGAACCGGCCCTTTCGCGATTTCTTTGATGAACACATCTTTCGCCCGATTGGCGGCGCCAGGCGACCGGTGTTTGCGACTCTGATCGTTTTCGCGGTGTCTGGACTGATGCACGAGTACGTCTTTGGGGTTGCCACGGGGCGTGTACAGGGTTGGCAGATCCTGTTTTTTATGGTCCAGGGCTGCGCGGCGGCGGCGACGATACGCATCAGGCCCACAGGTTGGGCAGCCGGGCTGTGGTGGGCGAGGACGATGGCGTTTAACCTCGCCACGACGGTGCTGTTCTGTCAAAGCGTGGACGAGGTGATCTCGTTCTATCAACGATGACGCGCTAGGGCAGGACGGCGTTCGGATGCAACCGGCCCATACAACGGCCTTGTGTTCACAGATAAGCACGCGCCGCCCTCGACGGCCGGCATTTTCTTTGGCCCTTTTACTGTTGCGTGAGAGTTGTTCCAGCGGTTGATCTTCGCTGCGGCAACGCCCGTCGCTGCAAAATGAGTCACCGGTTCGGATTCGGCGAGGCCGACTTCTCTTTGCTTTCGCGGGAGGTATGTTGCACACACAGCATGCCCAACCGCTTTGACATCGTGGCCGCGCTCCGATCGGCCGGCATCGTCGCCGTGGTTCGCACCGCTTCCGCGGATGCGGCGGTGGAGGTCGTTCGCGCGCTCGCCGCCGGCGGGGTTCTGGCTTCAGAGATCACGTTCACCGTCCCCGACGCGGCATCCGCCATCGACCGAGTCCGGGCGTTGCATGAAGCCGGCGACCTGCCGGCCGAACTGGTGCTCGGAGCCGGGACGGTCATCACCGCCGAGCAGGCCCATCGGGCCGTGGACGCCGGCGCGACTTACCTGGTCTCGCCACACACCGCGCCGGACGTGTTGCAGGTCGCGGCGGAGCGGGACGTCGCGATGCTGCCGGGCGCGCTTACGCCCGGCGAGGTGTTCGCCGCCCACGAAGCCGGCGCGGACATCATCAAGATTTTCCCCGCCGCCCGTATGGGCCCCGCTTATCTCAAAGACCTGCGCGGGCCGTACCCGGATATTCCGCTGATGCCCACCGGCGGGGTGAGTGCGACCAACGTCCACGAATGGATCGATGCCGGCGCGGTCGCTGTCGGGGTTGGCAGCGAACTGGTCGACAAGAAAGCAATCGCCGACGGCAACTGGGCAGAGATCACACGCCGCGCCCAGGCACTCACCCGCGCATTACGGTCGGCACGAGAAGGACACCCCACCGCATGAGTCACCAAGTTGTCACCTTCGGCGAGTACATGATGCGTCTGGCCACGCCGGGGCACGAGCGCTTCGCGCAGGCGCATCATCTCGACATCACCTTCGGCGGCGGCGAGGCGAATGTCGCGACGAGCCTCGCGCTCTGCGGTGTTGATTCGGCGTTCGTCACCCGCTTGCCGGACAACGATTGGGGCACCCGAGCCATCAACAACCTGCGCGGTCACGGTGTCGACACCCGGCACATCGCCCGTGGTGGCCGGCGTATCGGCGTGTACTTTCTCGAGTCCGGTGCAGGGCTACGTGCCAGTCGGGTCATCTACGACCGCGCCGACAGTGCGATCTGCGATCTGGCCGAAGGCGAGATCAACTGGGATGCGGTGTTCGACGGCGTGACGTGGTTCCACTGGACCGGCATCACCCCGGCCCTGAGTGCCAAGGCCGCCGCGGTCACAAAGGTCGCCTGCGAAGCCGCCAAGCGTGCCGGCTGCACGGTCAGCGTTGACCTGAACTACCGCAAGAACCTCTGGACCAAGGCCGAGGCGCAAGCCGCGATGACCGAGTTGATGCCGTACGTCGACGTGTGCATCGCCAACGAGGAAGACGCCGAGAGCGTGTTCGCGATCAAGGGCGCCGATGTCGAGACCGGTGAGATCGACCGCGTACGCTACATCGACGTTGCTCGGCAGCTGACCGAAAAGTTTGGGTTCGACAAGGTCGCCATCACACTCCGCGAGAGCATTAGCGCGAGCCGGAACGGTTGGTCGGCGATGCTCTACACCGATGACGACGCCGTCTTCAGCAAGCGGTACGACCTCGACATCGTCGACCGCGTCGGCGGCGGCGACAGCTTTGCAGCGGGGTTGATTTACGGCCAACTCCACGGCTTCGACCCGCAGCGTTCGATCGAGTGGGCCGTCGCGGCCAGCGCGCTGAAGCACACCATCCCGGGCGACGCCAACCTCGTCGGCGTTGAGGAAATTGCCCGGTTGGCCAGCGGCGATGCGAGCGGACGGGTCCAACGCTGACCCGCAAGTGCCGCGCGATCGCATAGACCGAACGACCTACACCGGTCTCGGCGGAAACCAATGTTTTGCAAAGGAAATGCTTGCATTTGGCCATTGTGCATTGCGTGATTTCTCGGCCAGATCACAATGACTCGCATGCCGATCTGCAAAACTCTTTGTGCGTTGTTGATGGTGTTGCAACTCGGAACAGCGGCGCTCGCCCAGTCGATCGACGACGATCGGGTCGCGCCGGACGTTGATTTTCAGCCCGGCATCTCGCTCGAAATCTTCGAGGGTTTGCCCGACAAGACCCCGGACGATGACCCCAGCGCACTGGTCGCGGACGAAGACACGTGGGCGTACTTGCCGATCCTGCTCGAGGGGCAAACGCCCAACGTCAGCATCGTCACCGACACGATCGCGATCGACGGCAAGGGTGTTGGCGGATACGACCAGTTCTATCTTGCCGAGTTCACCGCGCAGCTCCTGATCGACGAGCCCGGCGACTATCAGTTTCTTCTCACCAGCGACGACGGCTCGCGCCTAACGATCAACGGAGAGACGATCATCGACCAAGGCTTTGCCCACGCGATGGAGAGCAAGGTCGGTGCCGTGGCGCTGCAAGCGGGGGCGCATCCACTGCGGGTGTCGTACTTCCAGGCCGGCGGCGGGCAAGGTTTGATCTTGAAGTGGCAGCCGCCAAGCAGCAAAAGCTTCGTGCCCATCCCGTCGCAGCGCTTTCGCACCGAAGCCGGACTGACCCGTGTGGTTTCGCCCGGCCCCAAGCGGATGGTGCCGGCCGGCCGATTGCCCGAGCCCGGCGACGGCCGACCGCTCGTCGCACTGCATCCGATGTGGAAACTCACCACGATCACCACGCCGTTCACGCGGGAGACTTTTCCCGAGGCGTATGAGCCGAAGGTCGCCGGCATGGCGTACCTCGGCGGCGGCAAGATGGCCGTGGCGGTGTTCAACCCCCGCAACGCCGGCCCCGTGCTAGACGGCCCCAACGGCAAGCTCTACCTCCTCGAAGGCGTTGACCGATCGGCCGACATCTACCTGCCGTCCACGGTCGACTTCGAGGCGACCGACCTGTGGCGCACGGCTGAGGACGATGCGAAGCTCGAAGCACTTCTCGCGGAGCAACTTCAACAACGCGAGGAAGCAGACAAGAACAAGAACGCTGACGGTGTCGAGCCCAACGCGATCGAGGTCAGCGTCCGCGAGATCGCCGACGGCTTCGTCAACCCGCTGGGCGTGCTGTATCACGACGGTGCCCTCTACGTCGCCGACCGCGACGCGATCGTCAAACTCGCCGACACCGATGCCGACGGCACCTACGAAACCCGCGAGGTTATCGCCGACGGTTGGAAGAGCGACAACTACCACCACTTCACGTTCGGCCCGGTGTATCACGACGGACACCTGTACGCGGGCCTGTCGGTGGCGGTCGGCTTCGAGCCGCACAAGATCAGCCAGTGGGCGACGTTCGGCATCGGGGCCAACGGCCCCCACCGCGGCAGCGTGATGAAGATCAACCTCGACACCGGTGGCATCGACTGGATCGCCGGCGGCCTCCGCACGCCCAACGGTTTCTTCGTACACGACGGTCAGATCTTCGTCTGCGAAAACCAAGGCACATGGATGCCGTCGAACAAGGTCAATCACATCCGTGACGGGCATTTCTACGGTCACTACAACGGCAACTACATCACCGACCTTTACCCCGAAGGATCAGCCCCGTCGGACTTCGCGGACAAGACCCCGACGCCAGCGGCGGTGCATCTGGTCAACGGCGAGATCGCCAACTCCCCGTCGGGCGCGATCACTTTGCAAGATGGTCCGTTCGCCGGCCATCTTTTGGTCAGCGACGTGAAGATGGGCGGCCTGCGGCGGGTCGTGCTCGAAGAGGTCAACGGTGTGTACCAAGGCGTCGCGCTGCGTCACAGCCAAGGCTTCGAAGTTGGACTCAATCGCCTCGCGCTCGGCGAGAACGGAAGCATCTACGTCGGCGGTATCGGTGAACGTCTGAGCTGGTCATGGAAGCGCACACAGCAAGGCATGCAGCGCCTGGATCCGACCGGTGAAACGGCGTTCGAGATCCACACCGTCTCCGCCACGCCTGACGGATTGGAGGTTCGATTCACCGAACCGGTCGCGCCCGAAGCTCTCGCCGACTCGACGAACTACACCGTGCAGCAATGGTACTACCGCCCCACCGCCGAGTACGGCGGACGCAAGTTCGGGCTGCAACGTCTGCTCGTCACCGCCACCCCTGCCGATGACGGCATGAGCGTCCGCCTCGCGCTCGACGGCATGCAACACCACCGCGTCATCCACCTTCGCGCCGATCTGACCAGCGTCGCCGGCCAAAAGCTCTGGTCGCCCGAGGCGTGGTACACGATGAACCAGATACCCGGCCAACCCTACAAAGCACTGGAGGACAGAATCACCCGCGTCGCCATCCTCACCGAAACGAAAGGCTTCCGACACGACAACATCGCGGAAGGCGTCAAAGCACTCAAACGTCTTTGCCAGGACAACGGCATCGACGTGCTTCACGTCAACGACAGCGAACCGCTGTTCCGCGAGGGTGTCCTCGAATCGTTCGACGCGGTGATATTTTTCAACACCACCGGCGACATCCTGAACGACGACGAACAAGCACAGTTTGAGGCGTTTATCCGGGGCGGCGGCGGATTCATGGGCATCCACTCCGCCACCGACACCGAGTACGACTGGGACTGGTACCGCCAACTCGTCGGAGGTCAGTTCGCCGGCCATCCGAAAGTCCAGCCCGCCACCATTCACGTCATCGATCGCACCCACCCGTCGACCCTACACCTCAACGAAACCTGGGAGCGGACCGACGAGTGGTACAACTTCAAGAACATGCACGACGGGTTGAACGTGCTGATGACACTCGACGAAACGAGCTACGAGGGCGGCGACATGGGCGAGTACCACCCGATCGCCTGGTACCACGAGTACGACGGCGGCCGGGCGTGGTACACCGGCGGCGGCCACACCGTCGAATCGTTCAGTGAACGTGACTTCCTCGACCACCTCGCAGGCGGCCTCCGCTGGGTCACGGAACTGGAATAGCCGAGCGGCTCCGTCCACATCCCCGATCGGCTGGACTTCGTGAAGGTCAGTCTACTTTTGTCGACGTTGCCGTAGATCGGCGGCAGCCTCGGCGCGGCCGGTCGCTTCCAACCGAACGAGATAAGCATCAAGGTCAACGGGGGCTTCGCTGATTGTGTCGTACCGGGCATGCAAGGGGCCGTCTTCGGCGAGAACCGTGTAGAGCGGATCAGACACGTCGTCGAAATCACGAACGACCGTTGCCATCGCGTCGTCGTGCCAGTTCATGAGCCGCCAGGTTGCCTCGCGTAGCACGTCTGGATGCTTGTCCGCTACGTCGTGTTGCTCGTGCGGATCGCTTGCCAGGTCGAAGAGCATGTGCTTGTCGAAAGGGTGTAACCCGTCGTCGTAGGTTCGCATGTACAGCCACTGCCGCGGCCCGTCGTTGAACCGGACCGAACGCTGCACGACATGGGCACACTGGCCCATGATGAGCTCGGACCGGCCTTCATCATCCCCGCCGGTGATCGCCTTGCTGTAGTCGACGCCGTCCCACACGTCCGGACAGTTATCGCCAGCACCCATGAGGTTTAAGCAAGTTGGCCCCCAGTCGAGATGGTAACGGAGAGCCTCGTCGACCCGGCCTGCCGTCGCGTCGTGACCGGGCCACTTCACGATCATCGGGATGTGACACGTGCCACGGTCGGCGGTGCCGTGCTCGCCGTAGATGCCGAGGTCGCCTTGGTTCTCACCGTGGTCGGCGCTGATGATGATCGCGGTGTCGTCGTAGACCCCGGCCGCCTTGAGCTTCGCGACGATCTCGGCGATGCAATCGTCCACGTAGCGGATGGCCGTGTCATACCCGTCGATCCACTTGGTTAACGAAGCACGATCGTTGATCCGTGGCGGCGTGCGTGGATACCGCTCGACATCACTGTCGTAGAACATGTTCAGGTCCTGGGCACTGTGCGGCCCACCACGCCGAACGTGACGCTCGATCACCTCGTCCGTAAACCAATCGGCTACCGGCTCGCCCTCGAACGGATTCCCGTACTCGATCGGAACGCGGTAGTTCGTGTGTATATCCCAGAAGTTGATGTGCAGATACCAGTCATCGTTGCTGGCGTTGCGATCGAGCCATTCGCGGACCACGGTCTGAACAACCTCGGCCGGCTCCTGGCCCATGCCGCCGGTGTTGTGAATCTCCTTGAACCCTGCGTAGTACTGATGCGCCGCGTGGCGCTGCCCGAACGGTGAGATCATGGCCGTGTGCAATCCGAGTTGCTGGAGCTGCCGCGGGAAGCTGTCGGTCTCGTAGGTCGACAGAAAGCCACGCGAGCGACCTTGCCGTTTGGGGTCGGCGGCCGTCCCGCCGTGCCCGACGACCCCGGTATGGATGCCGAACCGGCCGGTGTAGAGCGCCGTCCGGCTGGGCAGGCACGGCGCGTCGGAGCAATAGACGTTGGTGAAGCGCACGCCCTCGGCGGCAACGGCGTCGATCGCAGGCGACGTGTTGCGGTGATAGCCATAACAGCCGAGGTGCAACGGGTTCAGTGCGTCGAGGTCGAGATAGAGGATGCGCATGGGGGAGTCAAAACTTTCATTCAGGAAGCGGCAACGGTGTGTCGGGGCGCTCGGGCGCTCGCGCGGGTCAAGAGCAGACCGACCAAGACAACGAATCCGCCGCAAAACAGGCAGGCAAGCCGTTGCGCGGGAGCTTGTGGGGCGACGGCGAGCAACATGACAAAGCCGCCGTACACGAGGCAGAGTACGCCCATGACCTTGAACTGCACCGAGTCGATGCCGACGCCTTGTTCCTCGGCGGTGAGCGGCGTGCGGGTTTTGGTGAGAAAGCGCTCGGCCCGTTCGACTTCGGTCGGGGCGACGCCCGTGAAACGGGTCGCGAAGAACCAGACGGTCCCGGCGACGAACACGCACAGCACCGTGGTCCCGTAGAGCAAATCGCCACGCTCGACGGGATTAAGCGGCTCCGCCAAACCGAGAAGCCCCGAAACCGCGTCGAGCGGAACCAGATAGCGAACGGTCAGCGCGACCAGAAACCCGACAAGCGCGGTACTCCACGCGGTCCACGACGGTGTGCGGCCAACGAACAACCCCCACAACATCGGCACGGCGATGGGAAGGCTCACCACCGAGGCAAAACTGATGACAAGGTCGAAAAGGCCAACCGTGCGAACCTGGCTAATGACCAGCGCAAGGCTGATCATGAGAACGCCGAGCACCACCGTGAAGACGCGGCCGACACGCAGCAGGTGCGACTCGGTGGCGTTGGGCCGAAGTGTCGGCAGGTAGAACGAGCGAACAAAAACGCCGGCGGCCTTGTTGAGCCCGCTGTCCATCGAACTCATCGTTGCCGCGAAGATGCCGCAGACGAACAGGCCAAGTAGTCCGGCCGGCAGCACCCGCATCGCCATGGCGACGTAAGCGCCTTCTCCCGGATTCTTCGACAAACCGGGGAGCATCGTGGCCAGATCCAAGTCGATGGCGGCGGCCATCGGCGGGACGAGCCAGATCAACGGAAACGCGACCATCCCCGTGAGCGGGATCAGCACGGCGAGTCGAGCGTGACGCCCGTTCTTGACGGTGAGGTAGCGTGAGCCGCCGTTGGCGATGTCGTTGTGTTGCACGCACTGGCCGATGATCATGCCGGCGACGTAAACGCCGATGACCTGTGGCCGAAGCAAGGCCTGCCAGTCGAAGTGCTCGGCGGGCACCTTGGCGACGAGTCCGCTGACGCCGCCGACCTCCGGCAGACGGAGTACCAGGACCGCCACGACGACGGTGATGGTGGCGACGATGAGCATCTGCACGAAGTCGCTCGCCACCACGGCCCACGCACCGCCGCTCGTGCTCATCACGAGAACGATCACGCCCAGCACGGCCATCGTCAGTCGAATGTCACTGCCGAACGCTGCCGCCATGAACACGCCGATCGCGTTGAGCCAGATCGCCCCGACGATGACGAACACGGGCAACTGCACGAGCAGAAACACCCGCTCGTTAGTCGGCCCAAAACGATCGCCCACCGCCTCGGTGTAAGTGACGGCACGCATGCGCCGGAACCTTTTGGCCGTGAAGGCGAGCACGACCAAGTTCGCGATGGCGTTCGAGAAGTAGAGCGCCAGAACGAGCGTCCCTGTCTTGTAGATTTCGCCGGCGGCACCGGTAAAGGTCCAGGCGCTGAACGTCACCATGAAGGTGCTCGCGCCGGTCATCCACCACTGCATCGCGCCACCGCCGCGGAAGTAGTCGCTGCTGTCGCTGTTGAAGGGGCGGAACGCCCAGCCGATGCCGAGCATGAACAGCAGATAAAACCCGATGACGGCGTAGTCGAGTCCGCTCACCGGCCCGCCTGTGCCTGGTTCCCCGCGGCTGCCACGTCGTCCACGTCAACGACAAAAGCCTGGACAAGATTGGGACCGACCGGGCGCTTGTAGTACAGCCGCTTGGAGTCGTGGCTGAATGCCGGGTTGATGTGAGCGCGGTGTGTCTCCCAAACGATATCGGGGTACGGCGATTCGAACAGCACCGCCGCCGCTTCCATTTCGCCATGACGGTAGAGTCGCATGACCACCGGATTGCTGCGGTACCAACTTTCGCCGGCGTACCAACGCCCATCGGCGGAGCGGGCGACGTGGCAACCCACGCCCGCCACCGTCTCGACGAGGTTCTTGTCGCGATCCCACACACGCATCAGATGAGACGCGTCGGCTTCCTTAATCGCTTGGCCGACGCCGATGTCCGCGCCCCAGAGTTTGTCTTCGTCAAACCAATCGAAGTGCATCGGCTTGTCGATGCCCCAGTACCGCAGGTCACTGCCGTCACGGACGGCGGTGAAGAGGTGCTGCTTGCCCTTCACGTTGCCGTAGCTCGTGTAGCTCCGGTCGAGCATGTTGTTCGTGCTGACCGTGAATGCGATGTGGCTGCCGTCGGTGGAAAACTTCGGGTGTGCGATGAACCAGCCGCGCGGGTCGTCGCTGCCATCGTCCCATTGCTCGTTGTAGATCGTGGCGAGTTCGCTCGTGGTGAAGAGCATCTTGACCCGACCCGTGCGGCTATCGAGTTCGTGTAGACCTTGCGGCGCGGCGTTGCCCGCGTCATCCCAGACGCTGATGAGGACATATCCGTCGTAGGAGTTGTCACCGAGCATGGCCCCCTCGAACGGGCCATGCTCCGTCTCGCCCGTGTCGGCATTCACCAAGTAGACGTCACCCGCGAAGTGGTGACCGCCCGAGTAGGCGACCGTGTCGTTGTCGATCCACTGTTGGAAGACACCATTGTGAACACGGATTGGAAACTCGATGTCGCGAAGCTTGCGAGTATTGCTGCCGTCCACGTCGCTAATCCAGAGCGCGCCGCGGGCCAGGTCGTCGTGTTCGCTGAGCTCGGAACGATCGAGCACGGTGTAAAGGACGCGTGTGCCGTCCGGGCTCTCGGGGCTTTGCCCGTAAATGCCAAGCGTTGTGTAAGCGTCCTCCGGTCCGATCCTGCGTTCATGGGGCAACGGTCCGTGCGTGATCTCGACGGGTTCAACTCCACCCCGCGCGGCCCGGAGCGGCTCGACGGCTACCCCTTCGCCGTTGAGCGTCCACGTGTCGGTACGGATGGTTTGAGTGACGTCGCCATCGTTGTCGGCGAAGTAGCCGAGTCCGGTCAACGGGCCGGAAAGCGTCGACCATGACGCGGCCTCGCCGTCGAATGCCAGCTTTTGACCTTCGACCAACGCAAGCGGGATCCACGATGCTTCATCGTCAAGCAGGTCGACCTCCAGCGCGGCCGAGCCGCCCACCAGACCTTCGGCCTCGGCTTGAACGTACCAACGGTCACCACGCCGCGCGGCCGCTCTGATCTGAGGACTGTTGCTGTTGCCGAAGTACATGGTCCATGTCAGGGAAGTCGCATCCGCAAGGTCCAGACCCGGCTCAAACGGCACGCCCATCAGAACGCGGTCGCCAGACTTGAGACCGATGCGGACCACACCCGCCTCCGGCTTGGCGTCATCGCGGTGCGGACTACTTGCATTGACGTCCCCCACCGCTCCGTCGGGCTTACTCGACTCCGGACGCACGACCTTCGCACCGCCCCGGTCTCTTGCCTTCAGAGTGCGAAAGTGCTCGACGTCGTAGTCGGCGAGGGCGGCATTGACGTCGCCATCGGCGTTGTTGGTGAACGTCTGTCGGTACAGCACTTCGGCGGGGGCCGCGCTCGCAAACAGGAGGACGGCAACCACGGCGCTGGCCGGTAGCAGATGGCGGCGATAGATGGGCATGGGTGTCCTGGAACGAGTCGGGCGAAATTTCAAGGCGCAGTGGCAACGTCGTTACCGCTCCGTAAGCATGGCGCGGATGGGCTCGTAGAGCGTGACGTCGTCGATCGGCCTGGTCGTTTCGATCAGTTCTTCGATGTCGTCGCTTTGTTTCGCCAAGACACTGCCGTCGGCCCAAAGGCGGTTCCAGACATTTTCGTGGCCGGCGTTGTCGAGCTTGTGCGTGATGTCGTGAAGCATCAAACCGTCCGACGGAAGCAGGCTCATACGCAGCTTCTTCTGCAGCATGAACTTCTTGTCGGCCGTCACCTCGTGCGGTGGCAGGTACTGATAGCCGGTGCGAATATCGGCGAACTGAGTACCGTCCGGGCCGAGACAGTTGGAGTCGAACGCGACCGGCCACACCTGCTCGAACTTCTCGAAACGATGGCCGTCATCGACCATGCTGGGGCAATAGAAAATCTCGGGCGCGTCGATGAGGCCGGCTTGGTGCAGCTCGCCTTGTCCGTACATCAGCGCTGGGGAACCGTCGGATGGGTTCCTCTCGAAAGCCAAATAGGCGTCGTACGGGTAACGCATTCGCGGATCGCCCAGTGCGTTTTCCTGCCACGAAAGTGGGGGAATGAACTGAATGTTTTCAAGGCTGTACTGGGTGATCGCAATGCCAAGCTGCCGTTGGTTGCTGGCACACACGGCCTTCATGGCACTGCCGCGCGCCCGACTCAGCGATGGCAACAGGATGCTGATCAGCAGCGCGATGATCCCAATCACCACGAGGAGTTCCACGAGTGTGAACCCCCGGGTCAGAGCGGATCGGTCATCAGAGTGAAACATGGGTGCCTCCTCAAGCAGAGCCATCGAATGGCGGCGGGTAGATCGTGACGGCGTAGTGGTTCCTTCGCGTGCCTCGCAAAGCTCTGCCGCGCCGGTCGAGGCACGACAGAAGGAATCGGCTGCCTCTGAAATCGACGCGAGCCGAGGTTTCAGACTCGCCGGCGACGCAGGAGTTGGAGCCCCAGCAGACCCACGGCCGCAACCGAAGTCGGCTCAGGGATCGCGGCGACCGCCGCGTAGTTGTCGGCGACTTCGGCGGCCGTGAGCACATCGTCGTAGAACCGGAACAAACCAATTTCCCCGAAGAACTGGCTGTTGTTGTAGGTCGTCGTGGCGACGTCCAAGTCCGCACCGGCACCGCCGCCGCCCGGATTACGGGCACCGCCGAGCGTCGCGCGATCCGTACCGAAAATGCTCGAGGCGGCCGTGACGTCGGTCGCGACGGACTGGCCGTTTACGTACAGGTCAGCCGTGCCGGTTCCCGAAGACGTGAAGACGATTTGCACGAAGTCGTTGATCATTGGTGCCGACAGTGTGGTCTTGAGGATCGTCTGGGGTTCGGCCGCGCTGCCCTCTTTCGCGAAGGCGACAAGGGTGCTGCCGTTGAGCGCGATCGTGTAGCCGGCGCCGCTGCCGCCTGACTCGAAGAGCGTCTCCGCGCCCAACAGGTCGGTGGGGCGCGCCCACAGTTCGACGCTGACGTCGAGACCGGTGACGCTGCTGAAGCTTGGCTGCGTGCCGCCGCCGCGGGCGACCGTCGCTTCGACGCCGTTGTTCCCGGTGCCGCTGCCGAAGGTGTAGGCTTGCGTCAGCGTGGTGGACGAGCCGGTCGCGCCGAGGAACACCGCGTCATTGTCGCCTGACACGTCAAACTGGCTGCCATTCGTCGAGGAAGCCCAGTTACCGGATGCGACAATGTTCGCGTTCGGGAAGTTGTCGACGAGGTTGTCGGTCACAACGGCGGCCTGGGCATAGCCACAGAACGCGGTCGCCAAGGCGGCGAGGGTGATGGTGGTTTTGTGCACGTTATTCTCCTCGGGAAGATGAAAGGGGGCGATCCACGTGTGTAGCCGCCGAAGATGTCGAACGACCGGCAACACTGCCGGCATCGTGAGTCACCGGCCGTCCGTTGGCCCATACGGGCCAATCCTCCGGAATCACCAGTGACGGAGCGACCATGGAATGAACACGGGGACGCCCCGGTTCGGCCAGCCGCTCGACCAATCGTCTCACGCCGACCCGCCCCACCTCACGCAGGTGGATGGAGACCGAAGGCGGACCAACCCCCAGCCAGTCCGCCAGATCCGGGCTGCAATCGCACGAGACGAAATCGACGTCCACGCCGATCTGCACTCCTCGACGCTCAAGCCGCGTCGCCGTCAACTGCGCCAGTTGGTCTCGCGGCGCGAAGACAGCTGTCGGCTGCGGGTCAGCCGCCTGCAGGGCGTCCAGTGCCGAATCGACCGCGGCAAACGTCAAACGGTTTTCGGTGTTCTGGCCCGCGGGACCGTAAGTCGTCACCCGACCGCCGGCATTCCGCACGGCGGCGACAAAACTAGCCAGACGTGCTTCGTGTGCGGGGTGTTCGGGCTGAAGGTCAACGATCGCGATCTCGCGGTGGCCACGCTCTATCAGGTGATTGGCCGCCAGTACGCCTACCGCCTGGTTGTCATAGAGAACCCGATCGAAAGGCAGGTTCAATGACGACCCCTGGCGCATGAGCCAAACACCTTCTTGAGCCTTTAGCGCTTCGACAAGCGCGGGAGAGGCTTTGTGCTGCTTGGCGGTTGCGTCGAGATAGAGGCAACCGACCACCCGACGATCGCTCATGATCTGTGGGACTTCGTCGCCAGAGACCGCCGCGATCATCAACGGCAACGACTGACGCTCCGCCTCTTCCTCGATTCCCGCCAACAGATCGGGAATGACCGGCAGTTTGAATATGTTGACCCCCGGGTCCGAAACCGCCACGAGGCAGATACCTCGAGCCGCCTGCCGGGACTTCCTGCCAGATCTGGGTTGAAGACTGCGTTGACGCTTGTACCCCAAACGACTCGCCGTCGATCGCACGAGTTGCATGGTTTCGGGCGAGACGGATGGCGAATCGTTCAAAGCACGCGACACCGTGGCGGTCGACACGCCGGCAGCGTCCGCAACGTTTTGTATCGAGCATCGTGCCATGTAAAGACCATGCAAGAATGCGTGTAAAATCCATGAAACAGCAATGTATCTTACAGGAGGGCGAAAATGCGTCAAGCTGTTTTGCCACTCGATGCTGAAATGATGCCGATCAGGACGGCAGCCGTTGTTCGCCATCATGCTGTGCCATATAATGAAATGCTGTCCCGAAGAACGGAACAACACCAAATGAGTGACGACCCACCATCGCACCACACTGAACTGCAACCGCTGCCCGACCTGGCCCCTGAAAGGCCACTCGAGTTTGTCGAAGACGGCGGTGATGTTCTGCTGCTGGCCGGCCAGTCAGTCCAAACCGGCGCGTGGACATTCCCAGTCCCGCCCCCTGCCGATCGGGATGACGCCACAAGCGAAATTCGCGTTGGACCTACTGGCACGCTGTACTCCTTTTCGACGATCCACGTGTCTTCGACGAGGCCCGTGCCGTACACACTCGGCTACGTCGACTTTCCGGGCGGACTCCGTGTGCTGGCGGTCGTGAAGCATGACGAAGGGGCCGAGCTTGCTTGCGACACCAAGGTCGTGCTCCGGTGCGGCGATGGACAGTGGTGGGTCGAGCCGGAGGTGGCATCATGAGTACCGACCGCAACGCGGGCCCCGTCATCATCGGCGCGGGCATGATCCCGATGGGCAAGCACTTTCAGTCCAGCTATCCCGGCCTGGCGATGCCGGCAGTACGCGAAGCGTTGGCGTCATCGGATATCGAGGTCCCGGAAGTGCAGCGTGTTTACTGCGGCCACTCGTTTGGCGGCATGCTCACCGCACAGCGCATCGGCAAAGCCGTGGGACTCGGCACCATTCCGATGATCAATGTCGACAACGCCTGCTCGGGTGGCGCGACGGCGTTGCACCTCGCGGCCGCAGACATTCAGGCGGGCCGGGCCGACGTCGTACTCGTGATCGGCGTCGACAAACTCACGCAGTTCGGCAAAGGCACGTTGCCACTTGTCGAAGAAGACCCCGAGGTTGCCCGTGGCATGGTGATGCCCGCACTATACGCCATGCGAGCGCGGCGGTTTCTGCACGAACGAAACGAACAGCCCGAGATTCTGGCACAAGTCAGCGTGAAAGCACGCCGGCACGGGACGGAGAACCCGTTCGCCCAACTGCGGGGCCACACCACCGTCGAGGAAGTTCTCGCCTCCCGGCCCATCGCGGATCCGCTCACATTGTTCCAATGCTGCCCCACCGGCGACGGTGCCGCGGCGGTCGTTCTGGTGTCCGAGGCGTACTTCCGCCGTCGGCGTCGACCCGGGATTCGCATCACGGCATCGGTATTGCACTCGGGCCAGGCGACGTCCGGTTTTCGCGACATGCTCACGCCGGAGATTACCTACGACTCGGCGCGTGAGGCCTACGAAACTGCCGGCGTCGGGCCTGACGATTTGGACGTGGTCGAGCTACACGACGCGTTCACGATCGCCGAGCTGATTTACTACGAAGCGCTCGGCCTTTGCGAAAGAGGTGGCGCGGCCGACTTGCTCCGTAGCGGACAAACCACCTACGGCGGCAAAGTCGTCGTGAACCCCAGCGGCGGCCTGCTCGCCAAGGGCCATCCCGTCGGCGCGTCCGGCGTGGCGCAAGCGGTCGAAGTCTTTTGGCAGCTGACGGGCCGGGCTGGTAAGCGGCAGGTTCCGGACGCACGCATCGCCTTGTCGCACGTCACCGGCGGCGGTATCTCCGGCATGGATCACGGGGCATGCACGGTCCATCTTTACGAGGCGGTCGCGTGACCGAGGTAGCCGCTCAACCAGCTTCGGCCGAGCCGCGCACCAGTTCGGCACGCCGCGTGTTGCGTGTGTTGGCGGCGATCGCGGACGCGGAGGAACCGGTGTCCGTGCGTGATCTCGCGCGGAAGCTGGAGCTCTCCCCGTCCACGACACACCGTCTGCTCGGCACGCTGCGCGGCGAAGGCTTTTCGACGTTCGACGAACGACAACGGACATACGGCGTCGGCCCGCAGCTCTACCGCGTTGCGGCTCGGGTGACGGGTCGGGTGAACCCGGTTTCGTTTGCGGCATCCGTCGCGCAAGAGGCGGCTGCGGATTTCGACGAGACGATCCTGTTCGGACTGTACCTACCCGACGCCGGTGCCATGAGCTTCGAGGCCCGGGCCGACGGACAACAGAGCTTGACGTATCAGGTCGCCATGCACACGCCGGTGTCGCTGCTGTGGGGTGCGTCGGGGCAAGCGATTCTCGCGTATCTGCCGAGTACGGTGCGGGCTGCGGTGCTGCGTAAGGAGTGTCCTTCGCCGGCGAGCGCTGCCCCCCTGCCATCACGCCGCGAAATTGACCGGACGCTCGAAGCCGTGCTGCAACGAGGTTTCGCCGTCACCCACGGCGAGAAACTGCCCGGCGCGTGCGGCATCGCGGCGGCCGTTCACGGATCGCAAGGTGTCATGGGCTCGCTTTGTCTGACGATGCCGGAGCACCGCATGCCAACGGACAACATCCAGGAACTCGGCGCACGCGTCACCCGTTACGCCCATCGCATCTCCCAACAACTCGGCGGCGCAGCATAACGCCGCTCGACACGCCCCATGCCCAACACGCCTCGCCCATCATCGCCACTGGCCGGCTATCGCGTTCTCGATCTCACGACGTTTCTGTCCGGCCCGTTTTGCACGCAAATTCTCGGCGATCTCGGCGCGGACGTGGTCAAGGTCGAGTCCCCGTCGGGCGACAGCAGTCGACACATCCCGCCCCACTTCGTCGGTGACGACAGTGCGTACTTCATTGCGAACAACCGCAACAAACGGTCGGTCGCGGTGAACCTCAAGGACGCCGATGGCTTGGCGTTCGTGCGAAAGTTGATCCTCAATGCGGACGTCGTTGTCGAGAACTACCGGCCCGGCGTGCTCAAGCGTCTGGGGCTCGACGTCGAAGCGTTGCGGCATGAACAGCCTCGGCTGATCTGGGCCTCCATCAGCGGCTTTGGCCAAGACGGCTCGCTGCGAGATCGGCCGGCGTACGACATGATCGTTCAGGCGATGAGCGGCGTGATGAGTCTCACGGGTGAGCCGGGGCGCCCCGCCGCGCGGCTGGGCATCCCGGCGGGTGACACGGTGGCCGGGCTCTACGCGACGATCGCGATCAACGCCGCCCTCGCCGATCGGGAGCGCACGGGTCAAGGTCGGTGGATTGATGTCGCGATGTTGGACTGCCAGCTCGCGATGCTCTCGTATCAAAGTGCCTACGCCCTCATCGGCGGCGTGACGCCTCAGCGCCAGGGTGCCGGACACGACTCGATCCCGACGTACCGCTCGTTCATGGGCGGCGACGGGCGCGAGTTCGTCGTCACCGCCAACACCGAGAAAATGTGGCAAGGCCTTTGCAGCGTGCTCGGCCACGCGGAGTGGGTCGCCGACGAACGGTTCGCCGACGGCAAAGCCCGCCACGCCAACCGCGAAGCGTTGTGGGGATTGCTCGAGCCGGCGTTCAAAGAGCGGACTGCCGCCGAGTGGGTCGATGCGCTGGTCGAGGCGGGCGTGCCAGCCGCGCTGATCCGCTCCGTCCCCGAAGCGCTCGACGGTGCCCGGACATCCGGCCGCGAGATGGTCCAGACGTTGCCCAACGACCATCGGGACGTCGAGGTGGTCGGCAACCCGATTCACTTCGCGGGCGAAGAGCCGATCGCGCCCACGGCACCACCCGCGCTCGGTGCCGACGCGACGTCGGTCGCCCATGACTGGCTCGGCGACGACGCGGACTTCAACGCATTGCCGGCGAGCGAAGCCATCGGGGGCAAGGCTTGACCGAGCGTGTCACCACACCGATCGAGCTTGCCGGCGACGGGGAGGCGCTGCGAACCCGTTGGCGGCGCTTCGGCTCGCCAGACGCAGCCACGAGCGTGCTGGGTTTGCACATGCTTGGACTCGACGGCTCGTCTTACGGCGGTCTGAGCAACGCACTCGATGAAGGGTTAACGTTGTACTCCTACGACCAACGCGGCCACGGCGCGGCCGCGGATCAGCCGCCGCGCGACTTCGAGCAATGGGTCGACGTCGCGCGGCGGCTGATCCGCGGCCGCGCCGTGGCCGCGTTGGTCGTAGGAGTACAACGTTAACCCTTCATCGAGTGCGTTGCTCAGACCGCCGTAAGACGAGCCGTCGAGTCC
>JBCDCH010000011.1 GCA_039182125.1 Planctomycetota bacterium | reverse complement strand
CGCGTTGCGACCGCCACGCCAATCCTTCTTGCTCGGACCGTCCTGGGTCGGCTGGGTTGCGGTGACGGCGTGGATGGTGGTCATCAGGCCTTCCTCGAGGCCGAAGTTGTCGAGGATGACCTTGGTGATCGGCGCGAGGCAGTCACCGCAACCCAGCCGACCCAGGACGGTCCGAGCAAGAAGGATTGGCGTGGCGGTCGCAACGCGTACATGAACATCATCCCGTCCAGCACCGGTGCCGCGAAGGCCGTCGGCCTGTGCCTGCCCGAGACCAAGGGCAAGCTCACCGGCATGGCGTTCCGCGTGCCGACGATGGACGTCTCGGCGGTCGACCTGACCTTCCGCACGACCAAATCCACCAGCTACGCCGACATCAGCGCGGCCATGAAGCAGGCGGCCAACGGTCCGATGAAAGGCATCCTCGGCTACACCGAGGACGAGGTCGTCAGCTCCGACTTCATCACCGACCCGCGCTCCAGCATCTACGACGCCGGGGCAGGCATCGAGCTCAACGACAAGTTCTTCAAGGTCGTGAGCTGGTACGACAACGAGTGGGGTTACTCCAACCGCGTGGTCGACCTGATCGGCAAGATCACGGCGTAACGCGGCGTGTGATTCGTCCATCGGCGGCCGGGTTTGACGACCCGGCCGCTGCTTCTTGCGGTCTGGCCGAATCGGGTACGATTTGGGCTGACTCCCGACCCTGAAACACCCTAAGATCAATCCATGGCCTCATCGAACGGTGCCGTAGCAGTAGCTGAGATCAAGCCGAAGTCCGACGACGCGTCGGGCATCGCCTCTCCGGTCGTAGACCGAACCCCCAAAGACGAGCCGACCAACGGCCGTTTCAGCAGCGACGGGAAAGTCGAGCTGGAACGGCTGCGTCTTATGATGCTCCTGCGTCGTTTCGAGGAATCCACCTACCGCGAATACACCCAGCCCCGCACGCTGGAGGATGGCACCAAGGAGATGAAGATCGGCGGCTTCTGCCACCTCTACTCCGGCCAGGAAGCCATCGCCGTCGGCATCGCCGCCCTCTGGAACAAGGACAAAGGCGACCAACTCATCAACGCCTACCGCTGCCATGGCCATTCGCTTGCCCTCGGCATGGACCCGCAGGTGGCGATGGCCGAGCTCTTCGGCAAGTACACCGGTTGCTCCAAGGGCAAGGGCGGCTCGATGCACCTCTTCGACGCGGATGCCGGCAACAACGGTGGCCACGGCATCGTCGGCGGCCACCTCCCGGTCGCGGCCGGCATCGCGTTCGCCCAGAAGTACAAGAACACCGACGGCGTCACCTGGTGCATGTTCGGCGATGGCGCCATCAACCAGGGCACCCACAACGAAGCGCTCAACCTCGCGTCGCTCTGGAAGTTGCCGGTGATCTGGGTGATCGAGAACAACGGCGTCGCCATGGGCACCCAGATCGAACGCCACTCCGCCGAGGAAGACCTCGCCAAGCGTGGCCTCGGCTACGACATGCCGACGGTCAACGTCGACGCCAACGACCTCGACACGGTGATCACCGAGTTCGGCAAGGCTGTCGATCGGGCACGTGCCGGTGAAGGTCCGACGTACATCTCGGCCAACACCTATCGCTTCCGCGGCCACTCGATGTCCGACCCGCTCAAGTACCGCAGCAAGGAAGAGGCCGAGTCCGCCAAGGACCGCGACCCGATCACCGTCTACGAAGTCAAACTCCGCGAAGCTGGCTTCCTCGATGACGAAAAGGCCCAGGCGATGGACAAGGAAATCCGCCAGATCGTCAAGGACGCGATCAAGCAGGCCGACGCCGATCCGCACCCGCCGTTGGACTCCCGCTGGGATGACATCCTCAGCGAGAATTATCCGTTTACCGCCTGAATTCGCTCCCGCCGCAGTTGCAGATGATGAGAAATGTCCTTGATCATCTCGAGTCTGTCGCCGCCGATGCTGGCCTGAACACGACGAAAGACTGGCAGATTCGTTGTTGCAAGTGCGGCCGTTCACAGCCGCTTGATCGCACCGGTGGGCGTCGAATCGGCGGGGCGGGCCGAAAATACACTGCCGGGTGGTGTCGCTCTTGCAAATGGCTTCGGATCGCGGTCATTGAACGTGTTCCGGCCGACAGTTTTCACTAGATCATCCCATGCCCCAGATTCAATACCGAGAAGCCCTTCGGGCCGCGATGTCCGAAGAGATGGAACGTGACGAGAACGTCTTCCTCATGGGCGAGGAGGTCGCCGAGTACAACGGTGCTTACAAAGTCTCCGAAGGCATGCTCGACCGCTTCGGCCCCAAGCGCATCCTCGACACGCCGATCTCCGAGGCCGGCTTCTCCGGCATCGGCATCGGGGCCGCCTGTATGGGCCTGCGTCCCATCGTCGAGTTCATGTCGTGGTCCTTCACGCTGGTCTGCCTCGACCAGATCGTCAACAACGCCGCCAACGTCCGCTACATGTCCGGCGGCCAGTACAAGGTCCCCGTCGTCTTCCGCGGCGGCAATGGCATCGCCCACCAGCTCGGCGCCACCCACTCCCACCGCGTCGAGACGATCTACGCCCGCATCCCCGGCCTGATCGTCCTCTGCCCGGCCACGCCCTACGAAGCCAAGGGCCTGCTCAAGGCCGCGATCCGCTGCGACGACCCGGTCATCTATCTCGAATCCGAGATCATGCTCAACGACAAGGGCGAGGTTCCCGACGAGGAGTACACGCTCCCCATCGGCAAGGCCGACGTCATGCGCGAAGGTGCGGACTGCACCGTCATCAGCTACGGCAAGAGCTTGGCCCGCTTCGCCCAGCCCGCCGTCGAAAAGCTCGCCGACGAAGGCATCGACTGCGAACTCATTTCGCTCCGCAGCCTCCGGCCCCTCGACAAGCAAACGCTCATCGACAGCATCAAGAAGACCAACCGCTGCGTGATCGTCGACGAGGACTACGGCTACTGCGGCATCGGGGCCGGCGTCATGGAAGAAATCTACACCGACGTCTTCGACCACCTCGACGCCCCCATCGGCCGCGTCCACAGCGACGAGATCCCCGTCCCCTACGGCCACTACATTGAAGAGGCCATGCTCCCGCAGCCCGACAAGGTGATCAAAGCCATCAAGGAAGTCTGCTACCGCTAAGCAAGCTTTTCCGTACTTCCGCCTTCCGCAATCCTCCTTCCGACTTCCCACCATGCCCGCCCAGATCACGATGCCGCAGCAGTCCGACACCATGACCGAGGGCACCCTCGTGAAGTGGAACGTCGCCGAAGGGGACACTTACAACGAAGGCGACATCGTCGCCGAGATCGAAACCGACAAGGCGACGATGGAGATGGAAGGCCCGGACTCCGACGGCACCATCGCCGCGCTGCTGGTGCAAGAGGGCGAAGCGGCCAACGTCGGCGCCGTCCTCGCCGTGGTCGCGCTGGAAGGTGAAGACGTCGCCGAGGTGAAGGCGAATGCGGGCAGTGGCAAGGCCGCTTCAGCGGCCGCTCCGGCCGAAGCGCAGCACACCGCCGAAGCCCAGGTCGACGAATCCGCCGAAACCAAAGCCGCCGTCGTCGCCACACAAGCCCTGCCGACCAACGGCTCCGCCAACGGTGCCCCCACCGGCCGCATCAAGGCCTCCCCCCTGGCCCGCCGCATCGCCGAACAGAAGGGCGTCGACATCGCCGCCCTTCATGGCAACGGCTCCGGCCCCGGCGGCCGCATCGTCCAAAAAGACGTCCTCGACTTCATCGACAGTGGCAAAGCCACGCCGGCGGCTGGTGCGTCCACCACCGACGATAAACTCAAGGTCGCTCAGCCTGTGGCTGTCCTCCCCGACCGCGTCGCCTCTGGCCAGGTCGAGGAAGTCGCGCTCACCAAGATGCGCAAGACCATCGCCGCCCGCCTGCAGCAGTCCAAGCAGACGATCCCGCACTTCTACGAGTCGATGGACATCGACATGGAAGCCGCCAACGCCGCCCGGGCCGCGCTCAACAAGATGCTCGAGCCCGAGGGCATCCGCCTCTCCATCGGCGACGTCATCGCCAAGGCCGTCGCCTGTGCCCTCAAGGCCCACCCCGGCCTCAACGCCCACTTCACCGGCGACGCCATCAAGAAGTTCGGCGACGTTCACCTCGGCATGGCCGTCGCCCTCGACGACGGCCTCATCGTCCCGGTCCTCAAGAACATCGATCAGATGGGCCTCAAGGAAATCCGCCTTCGCTCCAAGGACCTGATCGACAAGGCCCGCAAGCAGAAGCTCAAGGGCGACGAGATGACCGGCGCGACCTTCACCGTCTCCAACCTCGGCACCATGGGCATCAAGGAGTTCATGGCCATCGTCAACCCACCCGAAGTCGGCATCCTCGCCATCGGCGGCGCCACCAAGCGAGTCGTCGTCAACGAAGCCGGCGACTTCGAAGCCCGCAGCATCATGACGGTGACCCTGTCCGCCGACCACCGAGCCGTAGACGGCGCCGACGCCGCGAAGTTCCTCGGCACGCTAAGAGACATGCTCCAACAGCCGGCGGGGATGTTGGTGTAACTGGTAGAAGAACAAAATATCAAACGTTACTTTCGTGCCATCCGATCTTCTATTGCAGATAGAAGTTCATCACGGAAAATCTTGACAACCAGTTCTGCGAAATGCTGCTCTGGGTATGTTTCGTTCGATTCAGACTCGGCGTGGAGTAATGCAGCTATAGATCTGTGTGTTTCGCGATACGCCGTGACTGCAACTCGTCTGAGAGCGTCGTCTTCCCACCCCGTTACTTTAAGGATGCCGATCGTTCTGTCGTGAAAAGCTTTGCTTCCTTGCGGTTTAGGATTTGTTCTCATTTGTTTGACAACACTCTTGGCTCTGGCAATCGCGCGGTAATCGTATTCAGGCTCACGCGACAGGTCGGATATCTCCATAAGCTTGTGAAGCTGTCGCTCTTGTGCTGCTCCATTTGGCGATGCAAAATACACCGTCTGTGACCGCAGAATTTCGTCATAGTATGCGAAAAACCCGTACTGTGCCTTGAACACGCAACATCGAACCTTCGTAAGAGTGTCGACAACAGAAGCACAGCGATAATATGCGCGCCTGACCGCGCTTGATGCCTCTTCCTTCGTTAGACCAACTCGTACGAGTTGGCGCCTAAACCAGCGCGTCGAAAAGAAGCTAGGACATGGATTTTCGCATGCTTCCTCGACGAGTCTTGGTCGAAGCGAGGACTTTGCCTCATCTCGAAGCCAGATCAGGCTATCGAGCTGATCTCTCCCCGCCGGGCCTTGAAAATCGGAGCCAGCCGGAAACCCCATGTTTGAGCCGATCCGTCGGACAGCTCCCGGAAGGTAGCGGTGCGCGAAGTGCCATGCCGCATTCGCTGCCAATCCACCCGGCATCGATTCAGTGATTTGATCCGCAACCGTGAACTCAGTCATGATGCACTCCGTTTGAGACGGTTGAACTTGTCGCAGCGGTTAGGGAACAAAGCGTAGCACATGTCCCTGTCTCCACGAGGGATAAGGGTAAGAGTTGTGCTAGGCTTTAGCTAAGGTTGTGTGAGGGCAGAAAAAGGTGTCAGGCGGAAAAAGGGGCGGAAAAAGGTGTCAGGGTCCTTTTCTTGCACATGATCCTGCGGCTCGGTAGCGTTCGCCCATGCCTCGGGCCCCTCGCGTTGCGGACGGGAACGTCATCTACCATGTGTTGAACCGCCGGGTGGGGCGTGAACCGTTGTTTCTGCGGGAGGGGGATTGGCTGGCGTTTCTCGCGTTGCTCGGCGAGTCGATCGAGCGGGAGGCGAAGCAGGGTCGGCCGCGGCCGGAGATTTTTGCGTGTTGCCTGATGCCCAATCACTGGCACCTGCTCGTGCGGCCGGGTGCAGACGGGCAGCTTTCGTCGTGGATGGGCTGGCTGGCGTTGACGCACACGCACCGTTACCGGGCGGCACAGCGGACCACCGGCGAGGGGCCGATTTATCAGGGGCGGTTCAAGAGCTTCCCGGTGCAGGACCCGGGCGAGGCGTCCGGCGGCGAGCGTGGGTTCTGGACGGTGGCGCGGTACGTCGAGGCGAACGCGGTGCGGGCGGGGCTGGTGACCGATGCGGCCGATTGGCCGTGGGGTAGTTTCGCGTTGCGACGTCGCCGGGTGGCGTGGTTGGCCGACTGGCCCGTGCCCGCACCGACCGACTGGCGGCGACAGGTCAACCGCTCGATGTCGGAGGAGACTGCGGCGGCCGTGCAGACCAGCATCAAGCGTGGCCGGCCGTTCGGCGAAGACGACTGGGTGCGGGGCGCCGCCGACCGGCTCGGCCTCGCCAGCACCCTCATCCGCCGCGGCCGACCGAAGAAGCCTGTCGAAAAAGGACCCTGACACCTTTTTCTTCGTCCTTTTTCTTCGTTCGGGTTTGCGTGAGCGATATGCAGGCTGTGTCGCTCGATTTTGATGAAACTGTTCCCGGCGGCGTCGTTTTCGCTACGCGTGAGACATGCCTTTGAACTTCCATGAGCTTGGACGGAGCAGTCTTCTTGCCGCGGCGTTTGCTGCGGGGTCGGCGTTGGCGGCTGATGCCGTCGATGCCGAGGATCAGACCCAGCACCGCGATGGCGAGAGTCTCGCGTCCGCTGACCGGACACGGCTCGTCGATTTCACCGATGCCCAGGCCAATCGCCAATGGCGGATGGTCAACGACAACGTGATGGGCGGGCGGTCGCTCGGCGATGTCGAGTTCATCGATGGTGTGATGCGTTTCCACGGTTCGATCAACACCAATGGCGGCGGGTTTTCGTCAGTGCGGTTGCGGATCGAGCCGGGGACGTTGGCGGGGGCCGAGGCGATCGTGATGCGGGTGAAGTCGGACGGTCGGCAGCCATACCGGCTGATGGTGATGGACGACCAGCGTTGGCGTGGCCGGCTGGTGTCGCACCGCGGCGAGTTGCCGATCGATCCGGAGCGGATCGGGCAATGGCAGACGGTGACGATCGACGTCGATGATCTCGCACCGAGCTGGCGTGGGAACTCGGTCAATGCCGACGAGTTGGATCCGGCCCGCGCGTTCGAGATCGGATTGAATCTCAACGACACCGAAGACGGGCCGTTTGAGTTGAAGGTCGATTGGATCGACGTGGTGCGAGGCGACTAGAGCCCGGCGACCTTTCGGCACTCGGCGATGCGAGCGATCGCGGCTTCCTCGGTCGGCGCTTCGGCGATGATGCGGAGGATCGGCTCGGTGTTGCTCGGGCGGACGCTCACCCAGCCATCGGGCCAGTCGACGCGGAGGCCGTCCTCGGTGTTGATGTTCTCGTTGTCGAAGTGGGCGGCGAGCTTGTCGATGAGCGGCTCGGCGTCGGACTTTTGGGCGAGCGGGAGCTTGTCCTTGACGATGGCGTAGCTGGGGATGTCGGCGACAAGTTGGCTAAGCGTTTTGCCGGTGTCGGCCATGAGTTGCAGGGTGTACGCGATGCCGACGAGCGAGTCGCGGCCGGGAACGATGCGGGGGTCGATGACGCCGCCATTGCCCTCACCGCCGATGCGGGCGTCGTTGGCGAGCATCGCGTCGATGACGTTCGCCTCGCCGACGGGTGTGCGTATGACCTTGCCGTCGAATTTCGCGGCGACGTCGTCGATCATTCGGCTGGTGCTCATGTTGGTCACGGCGACGCTGCCGGGCTTCTTGCGCATGACATGCATCGCGGCCAGCACGAGCGAGTACTCTTCGCCGATGTAAGTGCCGTTTTCGTCAACGATGGCAAGGCGATCCGCGTCAGGATCTTGCGCGAAACCGACGGCGGCGCGGTGCTTCTTCACCGCTGTACACAAGTCGGTCAGGTTTGCCTCAGTCGGCTCGGGTTCGTGAGGGAACTGGCCGTCGGGCGTGCTGTTGAGATGCACGACCTCGCAGCCCATTTTGCCGAGCATCGTCGCGACGGTGACGCAACCGGCGCCGTTGACCGAGTCGACGACAACTTTGATGCGCTTGCTCTGCACGCCGAGCATGTCGATGTAGTCGGTGACGGCTTTGACGTGGGCGGCGTGGGTGGTCGTGTCGGACTTGGGCGCGGTGACGTGTTCGACGCGAACGAAGTCGGAGGCGTTGGCATCGTACAACTCGCGTAGCTCTGCGGCCGCAGCGGGCGGCAGGGCGACGGCGTCCTTGGTCAGCGTTTTGAGCCCGTTCCACTGGATCGGGTTGTGCGACGCGGTGACGATCATCCCGCCGGCGATGTTCTCCTCCGCGCGAAGGCGTTTGACCATCAGCGCGACGCCCGGTGTGGTGACGATGCCGAGGTCGATGACTTGGACGCCCGACGCACTGAGCGTGCCGGCGGCGATGTCACGGACGAACTGCCCCGACGGCCGCGAGTCCCGGCCCAGCACGCAGACGGGGACGCCGTCGACCTGCTTCTTCATCCACACCGCAAACGCGGCCGCCATGCGTGAGACAGTGGCGGGATCGAGGGTGCCGCCGATGGTGCCCCGCATGCCTGAAACCCCGATCATCAATGCGTCCTGAACGTCGCTCATGCGGTCAGGGTAGGGAACGCCCCGGCGCGGCGTGTACACTCCACACATGCTTCGGCAGGAACTCAACGACGCATTGCCGGCGACCGTGCGGAAGCTGGTCGACTCGGTACACGAACATCCGACGCTCGCCCGGTTGAACCTTTCGTACCTGCCCAGCCGGGAGGTCGTGTGCGATTGCACCGACCGGTTGTTGGAGTTGGCTTTCCCCGGCTACTTCGGTGAGCAGGGGATCACCGAAGCGACGCTGCCGTTCCGCGTCGGTGAGCAGGTGGCGGAGTTGATGGAGCGGTTGTACGAGCCGATCCGTTACTGCTTCCGCTATCGCGAGAACAAGCCCGGTTGCGAGGACACCGAGCGGCGGTGCGACGCGGAAGCGGTCGCGATCGTGCAGAAGTTCTTCGACTTGCTGCCGGCGGTACGGGCGAAGCTCGCGACGGACGTGCAAGCGGCCTTCGATTCCGACCCGGCCGCGACCAGCACGGATGAGACGATTTTCAGCTACCCGGGCCTGCTCGCGATCGCCGTGCAGCGGCTCGCGCACGAGTTGTACCTGCTCAACGTTCCGCTGTTGCCGCGGGTGATGACCGAGTACGCCCACTCACGCACCGGCGTGGACATTCACCCCGGCGCGACCATCGGCGACAGCTTTTTCATCGACCACGGCACCGGCGTTGTCATCGGTGAGACCTGCGCGATCGGGACAGGCGTCAAGGTTTATCAGGGCGTCACACTGGGGGCGCTCGCGCCGGCCTTCGGCCAGATGATCCGTGGTACCAAGCGTCATCCGACGATCGAGGACAATGTCGTCGTCTACGCCGGCGCAACGATTCTCGGGGGTGATACGGTCATCGGGCAGGGTTGCACGATCGGCGGCAACGTGTTCATTACCGAGAGCGTCCCGCCGCGCACGACCGTCACCGCCGAGCCACCGAGCCTGCGTTACCGGGAGCGCGGCAAGAAACGCCGCAAGGACGAGGCGGAGACGCTCGTCGTGATGGACTACCAAATCTGATCCGACAGGCGGCGTTGCATCATGACATCATCCGGCGCATCCGGTCGGCGATAAGCGTGCCTTGGGCTTCGGTTTTGTGGCTTCCGTGGCGGTGGCATCGTCGTTGATGGTGTCGGGCATGAAAGTGCTCACCGCGATGCTCCTCGGTTTGTGTGCCGTTGCCGGCTGTGCCCAGCCTCCGGCCGAGCCGGCGGCCGTGAAGCATTTGCCGGGGATTCCGTCGCGGTCCCTGGTGTTCACGCCGGAGGTCGCGTTGTTCGGACCGGTGCAGGAGGCGAGCCGGTTTGATCGCACCGATCGTGACGAAGCGGCGTTCGCCGGGTTCCGTTCGGAGGTGGTGACTTACAACGTGATTCGCCTCGATGACCGTCAGCGCCAGAGCCGGCGGGGCAACTTCGATCGCACCGACCGACGCACGATCTCGACGCGGGTGTTTGTCCAGACGCGCTAAGAATCATGCACGGAATCGCTCGTGGCTAGAAATTGCCATCGCGGCGCGGTACACCATGCTCTGGTTAGGGGTATGGCTTGCCGGCCGAGCGGGATGATTCTCTCGCAACGGTCGCCAATGAATTTCGACAACCGCTTTCAGGCGGAGGTGATTCATGGGAAGTGTCCGCGACGATGGCACCACGACGATCACGAAAAAAGAACTCATCGACCGCATCGCCGACGCGACGCAACAGAAGCGGACTTGCGTCAAGCAGGTCGTTCAGCTCTTTCTCGACGAGGTTATTGAAGAACTCGCCGAGGGCAATCGACTCGAGTTTCGCGACTTTGGCGTCTTTGAGTGCAAGATGCGTGCAGCCCGCCGCGCGAAGAATCCCAAGACCAACGAACCGGTCGCCGTCCCGGAGAAGCGTACCGTGAAGTTCAAGGTCGGCCGGCTGATGAAACAGAAGATCGAAGCGCACGACACACCCCCGTCAGCCACGAGCCTCAACGCGGCCAACGGACGGCATTGAAGTCAGTTTCGAGGCTGCCCCACAACCGCCCATGTAAATGCCCGCTTCACCGCTGCCAAGGCATCAGCGCCGCTTTCCGTCGCTCCTCTTCCTTGCTCAACCACTTCTGCCGCCAAACCGGTTGCTGCTCGTCGGTGATGGTCGCCCACAGACCGAGTTGCTTCTTTCGTGCCCGCGCCTCGGCCGTGCCGAAGTCCCGGGAGAACGCGTGTGCCTTTGGTCGATACGCATACGCCAAGCCTTCATTGATCAACAAGCGATTGAGCATCTCGCTCTCGGATAGATACACGTATGCGAGCAGTCGCCCGTACTTGTCACGGGTGCGCGGACCATGCACGTCCAGGAGCACCCGATCCCCAAGCACACGTTTCACCGCGTCGGTCGCCTGATCTCCGCCCGGTGCCCCCGGCTCCGGCGTGTCGATCCCGAGCAACCGCACCGACACACTTTCACCGCCGTCGAGCACACGCAAAGTGTCCCCATCGACCACCCGATCGACCGGGAACCAGTGCCCATCAAACCGCGCCACGTCGTCATAGACGGTGCCGCCGCGCCCCAGCCAAAACGACAGCACCAATCCGCCGACGAGCAACGCAACAACGCAGAGCTTCATCAGACGCAGCCGCCGGTGCCGCCGCGCAATCCGCTTCACTTCGGCGTCAAGGTAAGGGGTGCGCGGCACGATGGATCAGTCCATGTTGAGATCGCGGACGAACTGCTTCTCCGACGTGATGTTCTCCTCCGAAATGCCGACCTGCTCGGAAACAAGTCGACGCAGTTCTGGCCAGACGCCATTGGGTGTCCATGAACCCTTCGGCAACGGCCAGCGTCGCGCGAGATCGCCGAGCGTCGCCACATTGTGAGGCGGTTGGTCGGCTGTCGCAGTTCCGACCAGCCAAAGCCCCACAGCGATCGGCACCCCCAGGAGAAACGCCGTCATTCCGTATGTCGATCCGACGGCCGCCATGCAGAGAAACCCGGTGACTGCTGCGAGCAAGGCTAATCCCAATGCATATGCCCAGTGCCGACGCCAAGTGAGTTTTGGGAGCGATTTGCCGTGCTTGGCCTCTAGGCGATCCCAGATCTCTCGTCGATGTCGACGCGGAACGGCTGTATCGATCGATTGGCCGGGCCGGTGTCGACCGACCATTGGCATGTCACGTCGAAGCGCGCGAAACCCAGCTGCCGACGGGCAGACAATGCTTGCCTGCGCGCCGGTGAGTTGGCAAACCAGCACGAACAGATCGCCGACGGACATGACACGTTCGGCCACCGGATCAGAAATCGAAATCCCGAACCGCTCCTCGACCGACATCACAAGTTCAACGGTGTCCAAACCCATGCGGCTAAAGTAGCCGCTCCCATGCCGGATGCACACCAAGATTCGCACGACACGTTCGTCTCACCTCTGGCGGCTCGTAACGCGGGGCCGGAGATGCTCAAGCTGCTCTCGGCCCGGCATCGCATCGGGCTTTGGCGGCGGCTGTGGATCGCGTTGGCGAAGCACGAGCGCGAACTCGGCATTGAACGCATCTCCGCCGACGCGATCACGCAGATGGAAGCGGCAAAAGACGACATCGACTTCGACCGTGCGGCGGAGTTCGAGAAGAAGCTGCGGCACGACGTGATGGCCCACGTCCACACCTTCGAGGAGGCCGCCCCGGCGGCCAAGGGGATCATCCACCTCGGCGCGACAAGCCAGTACGTCGTCGACAATGCGGAGCTGATCATTCTGCGCGGAGCGTTGCGACACGTCGCGCAGCAACTCGCGTCGGTCGTCGCAGCGCTCGGTGACTTCGCGTTGGAGTGGAAGGACCTGCCCACGCTCGGCTACACGCACTACCAACCGGCCCAGCTCACGACCGTGGGCAAACGCGCCACGCTCTGGGCTCAGGACTTCGCCGACGATCTGGCCGAGATCGAACACCGCATCGACGCGCTCCAGTTCCGCGGCGTCAAAGGGACGACCGGCACGCAGGCGTCCTTCCTTTCTCTCTTCAACGGCGACGGTGACAAGGTCGACGAGCTCGACCGCCGCGTGACTGCCGAGTTCGGCTTCGAAAAGTCGTTCGTGGTGACGGGGCAGACTTACCCGCGCAAGGTAGACCACCGCATCGCCGCCGACCTCGGTGGGATCGCGGCGAGTGTCCACAAGTTCGCCAACGACATCCGCCTGCTCGCGAACCTCAAGCAGGTCGAGGAGCCGTTCGAGACAAGCCAGATCGGCAGCAGCGCGATGGCGTACAAACGCAACCCGATGCGCTGCGAGCGTGCGACGGGCCTGGCGCGGTTCGTGATCAGCCTGATGGATAGTCCATTTCAAACCGCCGCCGAGCAGTGGATGGAGCGGACGCTCGATGACAGTTCAAACAAACGCCTCGCGTTGCCGGAGATGCTGCTCGCGATCGACGGCTGCCTGCGGATCGTCCTCAACGTCGCCCGCGGCATGGCCGTCTACCCGGCCACGGTGACGCGCTACGTCCACGACG
Organism: Planctomycetota bacterium; assembly: GCA_039182125.1. Classification (NCBI taxonomy): domain Bacteria; kingdom Pseudomonadati; phylum Planctomycetota; species Planctomycetota bacterium. The sequence continues at coordinate 59,917 of JBCDCH010000011.1, read as the reverse complement.
AACTGCCGTTCATGGCCACCGAGGACATCCTCATGGCCGCCGTCCAGCAGGGCGGCGATCGCCAGGAACTGCACGAGAAGATCCGCCAACACAGCATGGCCGCTGCCGAGCAGGTCAAGCAACACGGCAAACCCAACGACCTCCTCGACCGTCTCTGCGGCGACGCCGCCTTCGCCGGCGTCGACCTCGCCAACGTCATGGACCCGAGCAAGTACATCGGCCGCGCTCCGCTGCAAACCCAGCGCTTCGTCGAGCAAGTCGTGCAACCGATCCGCGACCGGTACGAGATCAAGCACGATGCCGATTTGAACGTGTGATGTCCGAGCCGCGGGCTGACAGCCCGCGGCTCAAGGGAGACGCAACTTTCCTCGCGAAGCGCATGCTGTACCTTGACGCCCACGCCGTATGACTCAGCTCGACACGTCAACCCTTCCGATTTCCAAGCAGCCGAAGCTTGCCCTCGATCCGGGCTTCATGGCCAAGCTCGATCGGCTCGACGTCATGTCGCGCAAGATTCTCAATGGCAAACTCAAGGGCGAACGCCGCAGCAAGCGCCGGGGGCAGTCAGTCGAGTTCGCCGACTTTCGCAACTACGTCATCGGCGATGACCTGCGCTTCATCGACTGGAACATCTACGCCCGCCTCGACAAGCTTTTCCTCAAGTTGTTTCTCGAGGAAGAAGATCTGGCGTTGTACGTGCTGGTCGACGTGAGCAAGAGCTGTGACTATGGCGAGCCGAACAAGGCGTTCTACATGAAGCAGGTCGCCGCGGCCCTCGGGTACGTCGGGCTGGTGAACTACAACCGCGTGAAGGTCGTCGCGCTCGGCGACGGCGTCGAGTCGGACACCGGCCACTTGCGCGGTCGGCGGCAGGTCCGCCGCGTCGTCGACTTCCTCGACAAGCTCCAACCGACCGACGGCGGCGACTTCGCCGCGGCGTGCAAGCGGTTCGCCCTCGCCAACCGCGGCAAGGGCGTGTGCGTGGTCATCAGCGACTTCTTCGACAAGCAAGGCTTCGAGTCCGGCCTGAAGTACCTCGCCACGCGCAACCTCGACCTCTATGCCATTCACGCCCTGAGCCCGCAGGAGATCGACCCAGAGCTCAAGGGTGACCTGAAACTCGTCGACCTCGAAGACGGCGATACCGCCGAGATCAGCGTCAACGGTCCGCTGATGAAAAAGTACAAGGCCAACCTCAACGCCTATTGCCTCGCGGTCAAGGACTACGTCACCCGCCGTGGCGGCACGTACCTGTTCACCTCCACCGCCGTCGGCTTCGACACGCTGGTGCTGAACTACCTGCGTGAGCGCGGGCTTCTGCGGTGATCCGTACCATGGTGCGTGTCCGCGACCGCGCCACTCGAGAAGTTGTTCGCCGAGCGTGGGTGGACGCCGTTTGTATTTCAACTCGAAGCGTGGCGGTACTTCCTCGATGGCCGCAGTGGGCTCGTGCATGCGCCGACGGGCAGCGGCAAGACGCTCAGCGTGTTTGGCGGACCGTTGGCGGAACGATTGCAGCGTGAAGTCACGCCACCGCGAAAGCGCTCGCGCGGTGAGCCGCACGCGGTGCTTTGGATCACGCCGATGCGGGCGTTGGCGAACGACACGGCCCACGCACTGACACGGATGATCGAAGCGGCCGGGCTGGACTGGTCGGTCGAGCTGCGTACCAGCGACACGTCCCAGTCGGTCCGCAAGCGTCAGCGTGACCGGCTGCCGACAGTCTTGGTGACCACGCCCGAGTCCTTGAGTGTGCTGCTGAGCTACCCGAATGCCCGGCAATCGTTCACCGGCCTGCAAAGCGTGATCGTCGACGAGTGGCACGAACTGATGAGCACGAAGCGCGGCGTCCAGGCCGAGCTTGGCATCGCGCGACTGCGGCAGTTCAACCCACAACTACGAACTTGGGGCCTCTCCGCCACGCTCGGCAATCTCGATCAGGCGCTCGCCACGCTTTGTCCCGATGGCGGCGTCATGGTGCATGGTGACGCGAGCAAGCCGATCGAAGTGCGGACACTCCTGCCGGAGAGCATCGAGCGCTTCCCGTGGGGCGGGCATATGGGGCTGCGGATGGCCGACGCCGTCGTGGCCGAACTCGAGCGGGGCGGCACGTCGCTGGTCTTTGCCAACACGCGCGCTCAGGTCGAGGTGTGGTTCCGCACGATCCTCGCCAAACGTCCCGATTGGCTTGGCGAAATCGCCATCCATCACGGCAGCCTCGACCGCAAGATTCGCATCGAGGTCGAAGGTCTCTTGCGCGAGGGGCGACTGCGCGCGGTCGTCTGCACCAGCAGCCTCGATCTCGGCGTCGACTACCCGGCGGTCGATCGCGTCGTCCAGATCGGCAGCCCGAAAGGCATCGCCAGGTTGATCCAGCGTGCCGGGCGCAGTGGCCATACGCCGGGGCTCACCAGCACGGTGATCTGTGTGCCAACGCATGCGTTCGAGTTGGTCGAGTTTTCCGCCGCGCGGGAGGGCGTGGAGCGGAAGTCGGTCGAGCCACGGTTGCCGCTGCGCAAGCCGTTGGACGTACTGGCCCAGCATGTCGTGACCGTGGCGGCGGGAGGTGGGTTCGACGCGGATGAACTGCTGTCCGAAGTGCGCACCGCCGCGGCATTCGCCGAATTGACCGACGAGGAATGGCAGTGGGTACTCGACTTCGTCGAACGCGGCGGTCCGACGCTCGACGCTTACCCGCAGTTCCGCAAGGTCGTCCGCCGGCCAGATGGCCGCTATGTCATCGGCGACGACAAGCTTGCCCGCTTGCACCGCCTCGGGATTGGCACCATCACGTCCGACGGTGTCGTCGCACTGCAGTTGCGCAACGGCAAGCGGCTGGGCACGATCGAGGAAGCGTTCATCGGCAAGCTCAAGCCGGGTGACACGTTCACGTTCGCCGGGCGCCCGTTGGAGTTCGTGAGCATGCGTGACATGGCCGCGACGGTTCGGCCGGCCAAGAGCAAGCGCGGCAGCGTGCCGAGCTGGGCGGGCGGGCGTTTCCCGCTGAGTACGTTGCTGGCCGACGCCGTGCGTGATCGACTCGAGTCGGCCCGCGAAGGCGATCATGCGGACCTGGAGATGCGAACAATCGCGCCGCTGCTGAACGTGCAGCACGCGTGGAGCCATCTGCCGGGCAACGGTGAACTGCTCATCGAATCGATCCACACCCGCGAAGGCGATCATCACTTTCTTTATCCGCTGCTTGGTCGGCTCGTTCACGAAGGCCTCGGCAGTGTGATCGCTCATCGCATCGGTCGACGCTTCGACGTGAGCATCACCGCATCGTTCACCGATTACGGTATTGAACTGCTCGCGTCCGGGCCGTTGAAGCTTGATGAACCGACGTGGCGATCGCTGCTCTCGGCCGACGGGTTGCTCGACGATCTGCTGGCGTGTCTCAATGCCGGCGAGCTGACCAAGCGGCAGTTCCGTGACATCTCACGCGTGGCGGGGTTGGTGCTGGCCACCTCGCCGGGCGCGCCGAAGTCCACGCGGCAGTTGCAAGCCTCCGCGCAGTTGTTCTTCGACGTTTTCATCGAGTTCGATCCGCAAAACCTGTTGCTCGAGCAGGCGCGACGTGAGGTGCTCGAACGCCAGCTCGAGATCGACCGGCTCGCCGCGGCGTTGGCCGACTTGCGGAACCAGAAGTTGATCCTGACCGAGCCGGGGCGACTGACGCCGATGGCGTTTCCGATCTGGGCCCAGCGGATCAGCAGCCAAACGATCCGCGTCGAAGCAGCCGCCGACCGGATCGAGCGGATGATGCGCCAACTCGAACGCGCGGCCGGCTAGGATCGGTCGCACGGATGCGATTCACGTTCGCCCAACACGAGTTCACCGCCTTGCCACAGCGAGCGTTGCGGTGGGGGGATGCGACGTTGATCGCCGACCCCCACTTCGGGAAGGCGGACGTGTTTCGCGCGGCCGGCATGCCGATCCCCGATGGCAACACCGCCGCGGACTTGCAACGACTCGACGAGGCGCTCGGCGATGCCAAACGCCTGATCATTCTCGGCGATTTCTTTCACGCCAAGGCGAGTCAGAGCGAAGCGGTGCATGTGGCATTGACGGCGTGGCGTGACCGACACACGGACCTCGACGTGTCGCTCGTCCTCGGCAACCACGACCGCCATGCGGGTCGGCCACCGGACTCGCTGGGCTTCGATGTGCGTGGCGAATTCGCCGAAGCCGGGCTGAACTTCGCCCACCATCCGCCCGAAGCGCCCGATACGCCGACACTTTGCGGTCATCTGCATCCGGCCGTGCGCTTGCCCGATTACGACGGCAGCCATGTCCGGGTACCGTGTGTGTGCGTGGATGAGGACGTGCTCGTTCTGCCGGCGTTCGGCAGTTTCACCGGCGGTTGCGTGATGGAACCCCGCCCGGGTCGTCGGCTGTTTGCCGTTGCCGCCGGGCGTGTGTGTGAGGTGCCGACTACTCCAGGCCTGCAACGCCAACGGCGGTGATCGGGCCGAGCGAGTCGGACTGGGCAAACGCGACGAGTCGGGCGTTGGCGAGATTCACGTCCGATGGCACGGCGATCTCGAACGCTCCGGCTTCAACGCGATCGAACGTCCGCGCAACGCCGTCATGGGTCAGCGTTTTGCCACGGTTTTCGCCACGCTGGACCTTGGATGTCAGGCCGTCCTCGACGACGACGAGCGTGATCGGTCCTTCGACACCTTCGACCGTGCCGCAGAGGACGTCGTGGTCGTTCGACGTGATGGTGACGTGGATCGGATCGACCTCGGCCGCCGACGCGATCGACGATGCGGCGCGAGACCGGTTGCTGCCGACGAACTCCTCGGTCCCGCCGACGATCATCTGCGGCGTGTACACGTTGCCCCGTCCGAACGTCCGAGCGTACTCACGCTGGCGCTTGGTGAAACGTCTGTCGCCGAGCGGGTCGACCCAGCCGAGATCATCCCAATAGGTGACATGCCAAGCGATCGCGATGACGTCCACGCCGTCGATAGGTTGGCCTTGGTGCAGATCGTTGAGCACGGCCTCGGCCGGCGGGCAACTGCTGCAACCCTCGGACGTGAACAGTTCGACGATGACGGGGCGCCGCGTGTCGGATTTCTCGCCGGTTGCCCCGAAAGCCAGCAGGGCGAGTGAACCGACGAGCACGATCAGGATGGTGAGTTTCATGGGGGTACCTCGTGAGAGTGTGTGAAGAAGTCGGACCGGCGCGAAGCTTCTTTCTACAAATCTTCGGGCGTTTCCGGCATATGCCGTGCGGGCCATCGAATGTCGGCCCCATTCGTTACACTCTCGTGCCCATGAACATCGACACCGCCCCCAGCAGCGAGACGATCACGTTTCCGATCGAGAAGCTCCACGACTTCTCCGTGCAAACTTTCAAGCACTTCGGCATCTCCGACGAAGATGCCCACCTCGCGGCGGATGTGCTGGCCGCTTCGGACTTGCGCGGTATCGAAACACACGGTGTCGCGCGGCTGCACACCTACTTCGACATGCTCCAACTCGGCCGGATCAACCCGACGCCGAAGCTGACGATCGTCCGTGAGAACAAGACGTGCGCGACGGTCGATGGCGACAACGGCCTCGGCTTGGTCGTGGGACCCAAGGCCAACCGCATCGCCATGGACAAGGCGGATGACGTCGGTAGCGGCTGGGTGAGCGTCTGCAACACCAACCACTACGGCATCGCGGGGTACTATGTTCTCGAAGCGCTCAAGCGTGACCTCATCGGTTGGTCGATGACCAACACCACCAAGCTTGTCGCGCCGCTCTGGGGCAAGGACCGCATGACCGGCACCAATCCGATCGCGATCGGCTTCCCCGGCGGCGGCGCGAACGGCTCGACGGACGTCGTCGTTGACCTTGCGACATGCGCGGCGGCATACGGCAAGATCGAGATGGCCCGGCGGCGTGGCGAAGAGGTGCCGATGGGCTGGCTCCAGAACAAGGAGGGTGCCGAGTCGCCGAACCCGAACGACATGGTCGACGGCGGGGCACTGCTCCCGTTGGGTAGCCGCAGAGAGCACGGCGGGCACAAGGGCTGGGCGCTCGCGGTTGCGGTGGACGTTTTTACTTGCGTGCTCAGCGGTGCGAACTGGGGGCCGTGGGCACCGCCGTTCGCGTTGCGGCAGGAGATCCCGAGCAAGTCCGTCGGCAAGGGCATCGGTCACTTCTTCGGTGCCATGCGGCTCGACGGCTTCATCGACCCCGACGAGTTCAAGAAACAACTCGACGACTACCGCGCCACGATGACCGCCACCCCGCCCACGCCGGGACAAGATGCGGTCCTGCTGCCCGGTGATCCCGAGCGAGCCGCTGAGGCCGATCGCAAGATGAACGGCGTGCCGCTGATCCTGCCCGTTGTCGAAGAACTGCGGGATATCAGCAAGCAGACAGGGATTGCGTTCGATTGAGCTTGGCTCGATCGCAACAAGTTCCAACCGTGACATGCATCAGGTGTCCCGTTAGCATCAGATATCCTTAGGCGTGAAGCCTGACTGATGAAACCGAACCATTTGGAGAACCAACCATGAATCGTGAAGAACTGCAAAACGTGTTGAAGTCGTTGATGTTGGCCGCCGCCGTGAGCGGTGTGGCTTTTGTCGGCGTCGGTTGTGAAGAGTCGTCCACGACGGACGACGTGACCGACGCGGTCGACGAAGCCGCCGATGAAGCCGCGGCCGAGGGCAGCAGCATGTTGGACAGCATCAAGGACGAGGCCGCTGCTCGTGGTGAGGAGATCACCGATGGTGCGGTCGACGCCATGAAGGAGAAGGCCGGTGAAGCCCTCGAAAGCCTGGCCGGTCCGGAACTCGCGGCCAAGGCCGAAGAGATGCTCGGCCAGGCCGAGACGATGATCACCGAGAAGAACTTCGCCGGAGCGAAGGAAATCCTCGACAAGCTCATCGCCCTCAAGGACAAGCTGCCCGAACCCATGGCCGCGAGGCTCGAGAGCCTGACCAGCATGCTCGACAAAGCCCAAGGAGCGGCCGACGCCGCAGGCAAGCTCGGCGACATCGGCGGTGCGCTCGGCGGCGGCAAGTAAGCTGCAAGCGAATCTTCCAGCAATCCAACGACCCGGACGTGCGAACGTCCGGGTCGTTTTACGTTGCATTCGTCAGGCCTGCTAGCCGAGGATGAGGAGTGTGCCGAACATGATGATCCAGACTACGTCGAGGAAGTGCCAGTAAAGCGCCGCATGGGCGACGCCGCGATAGTTTTCGTGGTCGTACTTCCCGCTCGCTGCCTTGGCGGTGACGATCAGGAGATAAATGATCCCGCCGACCACGTGCAGTGCGTGGAGCAGGATCAGGAACATGGTGACGCCGAAGAAGCGATCTGGTGATGCGATCAGTTCGCCGTCGGTGTTGGTGCTGCCGCCGTGGTATTGCAGGATGGCGATCATCGCCGGGATCTGAATCGCAACGAACGCCACGGCGAGCAGGTCGGTGACGAGCAGCCAACGCATGAAGGGTTCACGCCGCTCGCGTTGGATCGCCTTGACGCTGAAATGGATCGTCGCGCTCGCCGCCAAGACCACGATCGTCGATAGGAACAGCTTCCAGTTCGCGAGTTCGTCACGCATGTAGCCGATCTCGGGCTTCTCGGCACCGAAAACAAGCCGGACGAGAACGTAGACCAGCATCGTCGACGCGAACAGCACGCCCAGCGACACCAGGAACAGGATCATTCCGAGCTTCTGTGTCTTTTGGCTGACGTGGTGGTCAGGGCGTGTGAATGGGTCGTATCCAAGCGGCGTGGTTGGACTGTCGGCGGACATGTTCACAGGTTAGCGCTGTCGGCGGCGCGCACGGCTTTCACGAATGCAAGCATCTTTTCAATGTCCTTGAAGCCTCGAACTCCGGATTCGATCCCGCTGGAAACGTCGACCGCGTTGGGGCGGAAACGTGTGACGATGTCGGCAACGTTGTCCGGATCGAGCCCGCCTGCGAACATCACGCTCGCCCATTGATCCAGATCGAGATCCGCGATTCGGTTCCAGTCGGCTTCCTTTCCGGTGCCGCCGACCTTGCCGCTGTCGAGCGCGACGGCGATTTGGGATTTGTCGGGAAAGATCTTGCAGTTCTCCAGCGCGGTCGTGATGTTCTCGTCAACGGGGACCGACAACAGCAGCTTGACCGCGCAGATGTCATGGATGAGTTCGGCACTCGGCTCACCATGGACTTGGGCGTAGTCGAGGAACAACCGGTCGGCCGCGTCGAGGATCGTGTCGGCGGGTGCATCGACGAACACGCCGACCCGCGCGACGAACGGCGGCAGCGAACGGAAGAGCTCATCCGCGCGGGACAACTCGATCTCACGCGTGCTGCCGGGAGCGTGGAGAATCACGCCGATCGCGTCGACGCCAAGATCGGCGGCGAACTTCACGTCGTCCGGGCGGGTCATGCCACAGAACTTGATGCGTGTCCGCTTCATGCCGGCAGCGTGGCGAGATCGTCGCTGACCGCCTTCATGAGCGGGGCCACGGTGGTTTCGGAGAAGTCGAACTTCAACTCCGCCGCCGCGAACAAGTCCGGTAGCGGCTTGGTGCCGCCCAGCGTGAGTGCCCGCTTGTAGTTGGCCAGTGCGGCTTTCGGGTCACGCTTGGATTGAAGCCAGAGTTGAAGCGCGCCCAGTTGCGCGATGCCGTATTCGATGTAGTAGAACGGCACGTGGAACAGGTGAAGCTGACGCTGCCAGAGCGAGCGCTTGACGTCTTCGTAGCCGGACCAATCCGTGCCATGACCGAACTTGTCGAAGATCTCGACCCACTTTTCGGCGCGCTGTTCACGTGTGTGGCCGGGGTTGGTGTAGAGCCAATGCTGGAACTGGTCGATCGTCGCGATCCACGCAAGGACGGCGACGCCTTCGAGTTGGTGTCGCCGGGCGCGGTTGGCGTCCGAGCTGTCTTCAAAAAAGTCGTCCATGTACGGCAGGGCCAGCAGCTCCATGCTCATGCTCGCGACCTCGCAGAACTCCATCGGTGCGTGGCGCAGAAACGCGAGCGGCTCTTCATGCGACAGCAGTGTGTGGAACGCATGGCCGCCCTCGTGGAGGAGCGTCTCGACATCCCGTTGCGTGCCGGCGGCGTTCATGAAGATGAACGGGATGCCGGTCTCTTCGAGGTTGGCCTGGTAACCGCCAGGCTGCTTGCCGTGCCGGCTGTCGAGGTCGAGGTTGCCCGCTTGGCGTAGTAGATCGAAGCCCTCGGCGAGCGTCGGGTCAAGCTTTTCGAAGACGCCCTTGGTGGTCGCGACAAAGCCGTCGATGTCGTCCTCGTTGAACGGCCGCAAAGGCCCACGCCCGAGTACATCAACCGACGCGTCCCACGGCCGCAGCGAATCGATGCCCAGCTTCTCCACACGCTCCTTGTCGAGCTGATGGATCACCGGCACCACGCTCTGCTCGATCGCCTTGGCGTAACGGTGGCAGTCGTCGGGGGTGTAATCGAAGCGGTGCAACGCTTTGAACGTGTAGTCGCGGTAGTTATCGAAGCCGGCGTTCTCGGCGATCTGTTGACGCAGCGGCAGCAGCTTGTCGAAGATGTCCTCGATCGCCTCGCGGTCCTCCATGCGGCGATTGACGGTTGCTTCCCAGGCTTCCTCCCGCGTGTCACGGTCGGTTTCCTCCTGGAACTTGGCCATCTGCTGCATCGTGTACGTCTTGCCGCGGAACTCGACGGCCATCCGACCGCAGATCTCGTCATATTGCGTGACGAGTTTGGTTTCCTCGGTTTGCAGCGCGACGTTTTCCTCGCGGAACAGTTCGACGTCAGCAGCCCACTGGCGTTCGAGGATCGTGTAGCGCTCGCCGGTCGGCCGAGCGTCGGCGGCGAGGTACTTCTTCTTCATTTCGAACATCATCGGCTTGAGTTTGGGCTCGATGTTCTCGACGAAGTGCAGGAAGGCTTTCTTGATCGCCTCATCTTCGGTGTTGCAGGACTTCTCGATGTACTTGCGACTGCCGTATTCGTCGATGGCCGCATATAGCTCGCTGAGCCGGTTGACCCACGCCTCCGCTTCATCGGCGGTGCCGAGTTTGGCGTCGAGCAGTTGCTGACCGAGAGGTTCGATCTGTCCCCAATCCGACGCATCGAAATCGGCGGGAACGAAGGTGCGTTGACGGCGACGTGCGGCGACGGCGGAGGGGATAGCTTCCATGTCGATAGGGTAGGGCTTGGAGTTCCCATTTCACACGCCTGGAATGGTTGGCACTGGTCGATGTTCGCCTGCCGGTCGTTATGTGAAGGGGTTTCGCACCCCGAGCTTGCCGTTCGCGTATGATCGATTGAGCGATGTCAACCCAAGTTGCCGATTCACTGCCGACCGAAGACGTGGCCGAAGATTTTTCGGTGACCGACTCACGGCTGCTACGACCGGTCCCGGTGCAAAAGCCTGTCGAGACGTCGTGGGTGGACCGTGCCGAGGCGTTCTTGAGTCGGCTCTCCAGCCGCGACCATTTCTGGCATCGCATCTTCAGCTTCCTGTTCCTGCCGCTGGCGTTCTGGTCGGGGGTGCGGATGAAACAGGAGGGCGAGAACGAGTTCAGTGCGGTGCTGCCGTTCAAGAAGTTCAATAAGAACTGGTACAACGCGATGGCCGGGGCGAGCTTGCTGGCCAACACCGAGATCGCCGGCGGCATGTACGTCTTCGGCGAGGCCGGCGGCGACTACACCGTCGTCTGCAAGCACCTCGACTACCAGTTCATGCGCCCGTGTTTCGGCCCCGCGATCTACCGCATGACGCCGCGTGAGAATCTCAAGCAACTCGTCGCCGAGGGCACCGAGTTCAACATCACGCTCGACATCGACGTCCGCCAGCAGGGGTTCAAGAGCGACCAGCGCGACAAACGGGTCGGCAAGGCCGAGATCACGTTCCACGTCACGCCGAAAACGCAGTACAAGGAACAGAAGAAGAAACGCAAAGTTCGCGACAAAGCTCGCAAAGCCTTGGCCAAGTCAAAGTAACTAGCTGATGACCTGCTGCCAGGACGCGAGGATCAGGTTGTTGTCTGCCTGATCTCGGCCGGCGAGAATGTGCTCGCCGAGTCGGGTGATTGGCAGCTTCGGCAAAAGAATACTCTCGGCTGAATCGGCGTAGCCGGTTCGCTGTTCGTTGAGTTGTCGGATCGTGAGGAGGTCGTCTTCCCAGCGCCAAAGCTCGGTCACGCCGAATGCCGCGTAGATCGGCTCCTTGCTCACCGTATGGCTGCTCAGATCGACTTCGATGATCAGGTCCGGTGCATCGTGGACGGCAAGATCGATGTTCCGCGTCCCGCCCGGCGGTGGTGTGTTGGCGATGTAGTACGCATTGTCAGGTTCGGCTGCACGTTCGGCCAACGGCGAAGCCAGCGTTAGTCCGCCAACACTGCGAAACTTCACTCGATGCTCGAAGAGGAACAAGTCCAATAGCATGGTCAGCAGACGTAGGTCGTCATCGTGGCGGTACGAAACCGGCGACATCACTTCCATCCTCCCCCGATCGAACGTCACCTGAATGGCGTCCGGCACCTCGTCACGGGTTTGCACATAGAACGCCCACGACGCATCTCTCCAGACGACTGCGTCCGTATTTTCGAGCACTGCGGGCATGTGAGGATCCTACCGGAAACGCCTACACCGTCGAGCCGCCGATGGACAGCGGGACCGGCTGCGGGGCGGGGACGTAGCTGGGTTGGACGGCGAGGTTCAGAGCCCGACGCGGGCCGGCGGGCGGAAGACCGTCCTCGTCGATCTTGCGCTGGATGGCCATGATGCCTTCGATAAGCGTCTCGGGCCGCGGCGGGCAGCCGGGGACGTAGACGTCGACGGGCATGAACTGATCGATGCCCTGCACGGTGGCGTAGGCGTCGAACACGCCGCCGGTCGAAGCGCAGGCACCCATGCTGATGACCCATTTAGGCTCGGTCATCTGCTGGTAGATGTGCTGAAGCACCGGCATCATCTTGATCGTCACCCGGCCGGCCACGATCATCAGGTCCGACTGCCGTGGCGAGAACCGCATCGCTTCACACCCAAACCGCGACACATCGTACCGCGATGACGCGGTCGCCATCAGTTCGATCCCGCAGCAGGCCGTCGCGAACGGCATCGGCCACAGCGAACTACGCCGTGCCCAATTGACGACCTTCTTGAGCTGCGTGGTTAGGACGTTGTCGGGAAGTTTCTGGGTGTCGAGCATCTCGTCAGATCATACGCCAAGCCGGGCTGATTGTGCAGGACGGATCGGTAAATGCGTGGGAGTTTGAAACGGTTCCCCGGGAGTAACAGCCCCCGCAGTATTGGCCCAAAGTGATCCACCGGTTCACCCGGATTGGTCGTTTGTTGCGTTCGTGGAACAAATGCGACCCGGGCGACGTCGTACTTGCGGCTCGGACGAGGGAATTGTCCGTTCCCGATTGGCCGAACGCCATTCACGTTGCATGATTCGTAAGTGTGGCACCGTATCTCCGGCCTGTCCCAGGCCCAATCCCCCTAAACCAACCATGAAAACCATCGAAACCCTCGAAGCTCGTCGCCTGCTTTTTGCCGGTCAGTTTGAAACCGTATTTGGCGTCGGCGGCGAGACGTCGATCCCGACCGCAGGGGCGGCCGAGGAAGTCGTGGAAGTCGTTGCCGGCGGCCCCAGCTTCATCGACCCCAGCACCGGGTTCCAGAACATCATTCTCCGGCTTGAGGACAGCCAGCTCGCTCGCTTCGACATCGGCGGCCGACTCGTTGATGGCTTCGGCACCGGCGGCATCCTCGACCTCTCGGCCACCATTCCGGGCTTCACGCTCATCGACGCCGCGTACAACTCCGAGAACGAACAAATCGCGCTCGTTGGCACGGAGAACATCAGCGGCACAGACCGCTTCGTCGTCCGCGCCATCGACACCGGCGGCAATCTCGACACGACCTTCAACGAGGGCAACGGTCTCTTCGTCCTCTCGACCGACTTCGAGGTCGTCGAGCGAATCGTCTACCGCAACGATCCGCTGCCCGACGGCTCGATGGCCATCATTGGCTTTACCAACACCACCACGCTGTCCGGCGGCGAGGTTCAGGGCACGCTGAACATCGGTGTCCTCACCGAGGACGGCCGCGAAACCGCCCAGTTCACCTCCAGCCGCAGCTTCGCCGGCGTCGTTGGCACTGGTGTGACCGCGACCTACTCCGACGAGCGGGCCGTGCTGTTCGTCGGTCTCACCGACGTCGGCGGCGATGGCTTCGAGGTCGCTCGTTTGTTCCAGACCACCCAGTTCGGTGCGTTCAACCCCGCGACCGACTTTGACAGCTATGAAACCGCCGGGGCCCACGATCGCGTCCTCGCGATCGACAGCGTCGCCGGCCAAGTCCGCGTCGTTCGCGGCCTTGACGAGGGGCTTTCCTTCAGCAGTCCCGAAGCGGCCAACTTCGACTTCACCGGCAACCGCCTGTTCATCGAGGACGCCTTCCAGACCAACACCATCGAGCTTCAGGATCCGACCGAGTTCGTGTTCGTGACGGGCGCGTCGATCAATGACGCCGGCGAGGTCATCATCGTTGGCTTGCGTCCCGGTGAGCCGCTGCCGTTCGCCTCGGCCCGGTATACCTCGGCGGGTACCTACGACCTTTCATACGGTTCGGCCGGCTTCACCGAGTTCTTCGGCGCTCCGCACTTCCTGCCGGATGACCGGATTATCAACGCCGACGCCACGCCTGCCGATGGCGGCGACGACACGATCCTGGGCCTGCTTCAAGGCGGGGCCGGGCAGGTCGTGGGCGGCGCGGTGACCTTCGAACGCTCCGGCGACCAGACCACCATCAACGGCTCGGGCGGCAACGACTCGGTCCGCGTCTCACTTCGCGCCTCCGACGGCCGATTGGTTGTTCGCGGCAACGGCGTCACCCAGTCCATTCCCTTCGACGCTGATCTCGTGGTCAACCTCGGCGACGGTGACGACGAACTGATCACCCGCGAGGGCGTCGGCCAGATCATCGCCGATGGTGGTGACGGTAACGACACGCTCCGGGGTGGCGACGCTGCCGACAACCTCAACGGCGGGGCCGGCAACGACTTCGTCTTTGGCGGCGGCGATGTCGACTCGGTCTTCGGTGCTGCCGGCGATGACTTCCTCTTCGGTAACGACGGCGGCGACTTCCTCGAAGGCGGCTCCGGTAACGATTCGCTCAACGGCAACGCCCAAGGCGACCAGCTCCAGGGCAACGCCGGCAATGACACGCTCAACGGGGCCGGCGGCAACGACGACCTCTTTGGCGGCTCCGGCGCCGACGACAACCGCGGCGGTGGCGGCACCGACCGGGCCGAGGATGACGACGATGATATCTACAGCTCGATCGAGGTGCTGATCTAGCGTCGGGTTGGTCACCCCCTGACTCGACGACGTAACCCCACGGGATCGGGCGGATCATCTCCGTCCGATCCCGTGGTGCGTTGGGCCTTCGGCAACTCCTTGATGTCGCGTTTTCCGCCTCGGCGATTCGTCGCGGTTGGCCGTGAATTTATTGGGTTGAAACCTACGCCCAGCCTGCGACGTTCTACAGGTATGTCGTGCGAAGCTTTGGAACAGCGTCGGTTGCTTGCGGCCGGTCAGCCGGACCTGATTTTCGGCGTCGGGGGCGAGACGGTGATCTCCACGCCGGATTCCGATGCGACGGAGCTACGTGAAGTGCTCGACCTCGGTGCGGCGGGCACGCTCATCCGGACCGACGACGGCTTAACCCGGCTCGACATCGCCGGCCGGCCGGACACCGGCTTTTCGGGTGACGGGTTCTTTCGGACCTTGGAAAACGTCAACGATGTCGACGTCTTGGTCGGCGTTGATCGGGCTGCGCTGTTCACCGATTTCGGGCTGCGACAGATCGACGGATCGGGCGACGTGATCGCCGCGTACGGCGGTGGCGACGGGCTGGCGAGCTTCCCGGCCGGCGTCGAGCCCGAGCGGATCGTCGGCGACGTTTCGGCTAACGTATATCTCGTCGGCATCCGCACCGACACCGGCTTCGACGCCGTCACGGTCACCCGGTACGACGCCAACGGCAACATCGCCGGGGCGTTCGGCACGCTCAATGTCACCACCTTCGTCGACGGCATCGAAGTCCTCGACGCTTTCGGCGGTGACGGCGGCAACCTGTTCATCGTCACCAAGGCCGACATCGGCGCGTCGTTCGTCTACTCGGTCGTGGTCGTTTCCCCGACCGGTTCGAACACCGCCGCCAACTTCGCGACGATCAACAAAGCCCAAGGCATCGAACTGACCTACGCCGGCGGCGGGGTACTTGCCAACGGTGACCCGCGTGTGGTCTACACCAACGGCGAGTCGTACTTTTTCGCGGACCCGTTCGACAACGACACGGTCGAACTGGCGAACGCGACGGACTTCGTCACGCGGCCGGTCGCCGGCTACCCCGGTGCGAGCGTCGACAGCGGGGGGCGGGTTACGCTCTTCGGCGAACGCGTCGGCGAGGCGCTCGGCTTCGGGGCGGCTCGGTTCGACGACACCGGCGCGATCGACCTCGGCTATGCCAACGGCGGATACGTCGAACTTGCCGGCCAACCGCTCGCGGCAAACGAAGGCGGCGTGCTCACCTTCGCGCCTGACGACAACGATGTCGCACTGCAACGCATTACCGGCGGGTCGTCACGGGCGCTCCCTGGGCCGGTTTGGATGGGCTTCGCCGACGGCAAGCTACGCGTCGACGGCACCGACGACGGCGATGCCATCCGCGTCACGCTCAAGCCGGACGGCTCTCGGTTCGTCGTCCGTGCCAACGGCGAAATCCGCTCCTTCCCCACCTCCGGCGGACGCAGCATCGACGTTCTCAGCAAGGGCGGCGATGATCTGATCGAGCTCGGCGCGAGCAACGACTTCGGGCTTTTCGCCGATGGTGCCGACGGGAATGACACGATTCGTGGCGGTATTGCGGACGATGTGTTGCTGGGCGGCGCGGGCGACGACTTCGTCTACGGCATCCTTGGCCGCGACAATCTTTTCGGAGGGGCGGGTAACGATTTCCTCTTCGGCGGCAACGACCGTGATTATCTCGAAGGCGGGGCCGGTAACGACAGCCTCAACGGCAACGCACAGAACGACACCCTTCTGGGCAATGGTGGCTTCGACACCCTCAACGGTGCCGGCGGCACCGATAGCGCTGTCGAAGACGATCTTGACGACCTTTATCTCTCGGTCGAAGTGCTGCTTTGACCCAGGGTTTGGCCGATATCGGGTGGCATGCCCTTCGTTGTTCGCGTGGTTCAGGACATGGTGATGAGACGTACTTCCGATTCGATGATCGAGCCTCTCGAGGTTCGCCGACTTCTGTTCGCCGGCCAAGCCGAAACCATCTTCGGCGTTGGTGGCGAGAGCGCGATCCCGGGATTCGGTCCGGGCGACATCATCGCCGACACCGCCGCCGACTTCAGCGAGTTTACCGATCCTGACACGGGTCTCGGCAATACGTTGTTGCGGTTCAACGACGACAAGCTCGTCCGCATGGACATCGGCGGCCGGCTCGTGACCGACTTCGGCAATGGCGGCGGGCTCGACCTCGACGTCGCGTTGGGGCTGGACGTCGAACTGCAGGACGCGACGTTCGACGGAGCCACCGGCCGCATCGCCACGCTCACCGTCGAGAGCGGCAGCCAGTTCATCCGCTTGTTCGACATCGACGGCAACCTCATCGGCGACTTCGATACCGACGGTCGATTCGCGATTCCCGCCGGCGTGACCGCGTTCAACCTCGACTTCGCCGACAACGGCGTCATCGGCTACAGCGGTATCGACGCCTCCGACACCGTCGTCCTCGGCGAGGTCACGCAGGCAGGTTCGGCCACGCTCACCACGACCATCATCACCGCCGACGGACGTCTCGACTACCTTGAGTTCCAGACTGACGACACCGCGTTCATCGGCGGCACGACTTTCGATGGCGGCATCGAACATGCCTTCGTCTACCGCCTCGCTCCCGACCGCATTCCCACCGTCGCCGGCAGTTTCGACAGCTTCGTCGACCTGTCGGTCACCGGCTCGCGTGTGCTGGACCTCGCACAGACTATCGACGGCGTCCGCGCGCTTATCGGTATCGTGTCCGACGAGGCGATCGACAGCGACGTCACGTCCCCGGGCACGTCGTTCGAGGCGGTGCTGGTTGCGGAGGTGTTCGAAGATTTCATGCTGCCGACCGGGCAGTTCCTACAAGACATGACCGACTTCGTCTACGCGATCGGCGGGGAGTTGAACTTCTCGGGCGAGACGACACTGGTCGGCCTGCGTGACGGCGAGCCGGTGCCGTTCGCATCGACCCGCTACCTCGCCAACGGCGAGGTCGACCTCACATACGGCTTCAACGGCTTCACGGAGTTCGAGGGACGCCCGATCGTCATGAGCGATAGCGGCGTCGTCCACGTCGACGAGACACCGGCCGACGGGGGCGATGCGTTGATCGGGCTGATACAGACCGGCATCGGTCGCACCGGCCCCAGCGGCGGCGTTACGGTCGATCGCAGCAGCAGCATCGCTGTCGTTACCGGCAGTGCAGACGCTGACGCCGTGCGCGTCTCCATTCGCGCGAGCGATGGTCGCTATGTCGTCCGAGCCAACGGTGAGATTCAGTCCTTCCCGCCACCGACCGCGATCTTTCGTGTGGAGCTAGGTGCAGGCGACGACGAGCTGCTGCTCGCGGCGGGTGTCGGCCAGGTAACGGCCAACGGTGATGCCGGCAACGACACCCTGCGCGGTGGTGACGTGCGCGACGTGCTGGAGGGTGACGTCGGAGACGATTTTCTGTACGGCAACGGGGGTGAGGACCAACTCCGCGGCGGCGATGGCAACGATTTTCTCTTCGGTGGCGACGACGACGACGAGCTCCTCGGTGGCGACGGTAACGACAGCCTCAATGGCAACGCCCAGGGCGACCGTCTCTTCGGTCAAGCCGGCAACGACACGCTCAACGGTGCCGGCGGCAACGACACGCTCTTCGGCGGTCTTGGCGAGTCCGACGACAATCGCGGCGGCGCTGGCTTTGACCGCGCCGAGGACGACGTGCTCGACACCTACAGCAGCGTCGAAGAGCTACTCGCCTGACGTGGTGTCCGGGCGCTCCCACACCTCGCGCTCGGCGATGGCCCAATAGCTCCAACGCCAATGGTCCATGATGTCGAACGTCTCGGATTCGACACGCATGAATCCACGCCTTGCGAGGATCCGTCGCACATCGGTGCCGGCATCGGGCAGTTCGTCGACGAGCTTTAGCCGGCTGGTCCAGAAGATCACGCGGTCGAGTTCGTCAGCGCGTTGGGTCAGCTCACGGGCGGCGTTGCGGCGGGTGTAGGCTTCTCGGTACTCGCGGGCGATGAGGTTGCCGCTGCGGCCGCCGCGGATGTCGGGCGGGCCGTGCTCCGGCGGGTCGGGGTCGAAGGTCAGCAGGTAGTAGGACACCGGGAAGGTCGTCCACCAGCTTCCTTCCCAACCGCCGGCCGGGCCGCCATTGCCGATGCGGCCGTCGTGGTCGTGGAAGACGTGGGTTCGTGGGTCGGCCTTGGACTTGATGACGTCGGTGGCGAGTCGGTCGGTCGGTGGCTCGCTGGTGAGCAATCTCCCGGTGAACTGACCGAGGTTGGTCGCGATGAACAGGACCAGCACACCGACCCGCAGCGGCTTGGAAGGCAGCCGCAACCAGAGCCACGCTAGCAGCAGCAGAAACCCCGGCGCGACCACGCCGAAGTAGCGTGCCATCCAGACCGAATGCTCTTCGGGCTCGGCGATAATGTAGTTGGTCAGTATCAGCATGCCGCATAACGCCAGCGCACCGGCGACCCAGCCGACGGCGCGGAGCCCACGTGTCGCGGGCCGGCTGCCGCTGTGCCAGACCCAGCCGACGATGCACAGCGCGAGGGCAACGAGCGCGATCAGGCCGGGCGTTGAGCCGAGGTTGTCGCGTGCAACCTCGATCATGTGATCGAGTCGCGCGGTGCCGCCGGGCTCTCGTCGGGCGAAGCTCAGGCAGTACGCGGCGAAGATAGGGACGCCGATCCACGTCCCGAGCCAGAACACCACACGCCCCCGACCGAAATCGCCGCGGTGATGTTTACGTAAGCCCGTCCATCTTCGCGGCCACGGCAACGCACCGAGAACCGCCCCGACGAGCAAAGCGGTCGTCGCAAACCGCAGCGCATCGTTGGGCCACTCGGCCAGACGTCGGTGCGATTGGATCGCCAGCTGTCCTTGATCCCAGTTTTGTCGCCGGAAGCTCGCAAGCTCCTCGTCAGTCGGCTCCGGCGCTGGCCACTCCCAGCCGGTCATGTACGCCGAAGCGCTGAGCAGGACCATGTCCTCGCCGGTGCGGAAGCGGTTGTATTCGCGGACCCAGAAGATGCCGATGAGGTTCTCGGTCGCCTCGCGCTGGGCGAAGAACTTGCTGAAACCCTCCACTTCGTACCAGTCGTTTTCGTCGCCGATGCCATAGTGCTTGATCGGGCCGAGCGACATGATGAGCGCGCCGATAACGACGCCGCCGGCGAAGAGCGCGAGGTTCGGCCACCGGTCGCCGCGCCGCCAAGACGATGCGGCGATGATCACCGCGTCCACCGGCAGGATGAACATCGACGGCGCATGTGTGCCGAGCATCGCACACCCGGCTAGCACCCACGCCCACCACCAAAGCCGATCCCGCGTCCGCACCCACGCCAACAGACAACCGACGTGCACGGTGACGA
Organism: Planctomycetota bacterium; assembly: GCA_039182125.1. Classification (NCBI taxonomy): domain Bacteria; kingdom Pseudomonadati; phylum Planctomycetota; species Planctomycetota bacterium. The sequence continues at coordinate 40,238 of JBCDCH010000011.1, read as the reverse complement.
AGAACCAAAGCAGTGCGTACATCTTCGCGTCGCGGCTGTACACGAGCATGTACGCCGAGCACGCCAGCAGAAGGGCGGCCAGCAGTCCGGTGCGTGGCCCGAGCAGCTGCCGACCGACCCACCAGATCGCCGGCACGGTGAGCGTCCCCGCGATCGCCGGGACCAGTCGCATCGTGAAGGGCGTGAGCTCGCCGAGCCACTGGTGTAAGAGCCAGTAGATTTCGTAGTGGATCGGGACAAAGCCGTCCTCGCCGAGCTGTTCGAGCAGCTCGTCCCAAGTGCCGCAGACGCGTGACCAGGTCGCCGCCTCATCACCCCAGATCGCCGGCTGGTCGATCATGAAAAATCGCAGCCCTGCGGCCAGCAACGTGATCCCGAACAATGCAAGCCACTCGCGTCGCGGGATCGGCATGGCGGAGGCGGATCGGGCAGTCGGCACGTTCAAATCATGGGAGCCGACGCGTCAGGTTGCAACTAACCGGCCCCCGCAACAATTCACCCGGTTCGTCCGTTGCACCGGTATGAGAATCGCCATCCCGATGCTCGCGATCGTGTTCGTCCTGCTCTTCGCGGCCAGCTCATGGGCGAAAGAGCCGGTGACCCATGCTTACGTCGACGACGCTGAGCCGCGTCAGCATCTCGATCACTACACCGCGGAGTCCGATGACCCGCGCCCGGTGGTCGTATTTGTCCATGGCGGCGGCTGGCAGTTCGGGCGGCGGGAAGTCGCGAGGATTTTTGCCGACAACTTCACCGACGCCGGCGTCGACGTGATCAGCGTCGGCTATCGGCTCGTGCCCGACGTGAAATGGCCGGTCAACGTCGAGGACGTCGCCGCGGCGGTCGATTGGATCTTCGACAACGCCGAGTCACTCGGCATCGATCCGAACCGCATTACGCTCATGGGCCATTCCGCCGGGGCGCATCTGATCGCATGCCTTGGTGCGGACGAACGCTGGCTTGCGGCCCATGACCGCTCGCCGGCTGACCTCGCTGGCATCGTCCTGCTCGACGGGGCCGGCTACGACCTGATCGACACCCTGGCCACCGTCGGCCGACGAGGCCAACGCCTCTTCCGTCGCGCCTTCGGCGAAGACGAAACTGTTTGGCGTGACGCCTCGCCCGCTCACAACGTCGCCGAAAACGTCACCGGCCACTGGCTAAGCATCCTCGCTGACGGCCGCCAACGCTCCGCCGACCAAACCCGCCTGCTCTTCGAAGCACTGCCAGCGAACGTCGAGAAACGCACCGTCGAAACCACCAGCGAGGACCACGGCCAAGTCATGCGAACGCTGGCCGACCCGGAGGACCCGGAACTGGCGATCATCATTGCGCTTGTCAGTGAACGGGCAATACGTGAAGTGCGATAGACTATCGCCGGCCAGACCCCGCAAAGAGCGGGGCATTGATCTCACCGCCGCGATAGCCGGCGTGCTGTTTGCCTCTTGGCTTGACGTTGTGATCCGATTCGTGCCCCCACACATGCCAGCCTTGGCGTGGGTGTCTCGAGAAAAGTTCAAGATAAGGCCCTGGCGAGCAAGCCTCGACGATGTCGTACAGTTCATCAGGTTTACGAGAGTGCTCGCGTTTTCTTGTCTCAATCATGTTGACCTGCCGTCGGCCGGCGGACCGTGTCCGTAGCGAACCGCGGACGCCAAACAACACCAACTCCGTCACGTTGCGAAAATAAAATCCCACGCCGCGACCGTCTGGGCCACCGTCCTTGCGCCGTTTCGCCCAGACGAGGTTGGCCTTGTACTGAAAGCCCCATGATGCCATTACACGCAGTCCCTCATTAATCAGGGCATTCGGAACCCAGAGATACAGGTGTGCTTTTGGCGTGACGAGTTGCGAAACCGGCAACGCGCAAATCTCGTCGAGCGACATCGTGTCGTAACGCGAAAGGCGTTTATGCTCCGGCGCGACCTTACCCGTGCGATTTTGGAACTGCCACGGCGGGTCGGCGAGTACCGTGCTGATATCTGGCAGCCCGAGGCCAAGCAAGTCACTGCACACCGGTGACAGAACTTCATGTTTCGAGGTGATCTGCCAAGTCGTCGATGAACCGGGTTGGAGAGATATCTCAAGACCTAGCGCGTCGGCCAATATCGAGAGCGTCGAGAGCGTCGGATTGGCACGTCCGGTTAGAACTCGTCGAACTGCTGGAGCTTGCAATCCCGCACGGACTGCTAGTTCTTGCTTTGTCAGCCCTTGCCGGTCGCGTTCGCGGTCCAGTGCTTCGAGTACGTCCATGCGCAGAGCGTAGTGTAACTTTTGTGTTACGTCGATCAATTGGCTAGCAGGTGACACCCCTCCTTATGCTCTGGCAATGGACCTAACCCAGAGCTTCGAGTGTATTTTCCGGCCGTGGTGAAAGACCGTTATGAATTCCGGGAAACGCGAAATGCTTCCGCGATTATTGCCGCAACGAACGCAACGGAACTGCAAGACCTCATTTCCGTCCTTGAGTGGTTTCGACTTAGTAATGCGGACATCACCGGCGCTGGTGGTAATAAGAGCGATCTAGCTGCTCGGATTGACGAACGATTCCGTGAGTTGGGTTGGCGTGAAGGTCGCCACGACACCCGTATCGAGTCAGCTTTGCGACTGATGCCCTATCGGCCAGCGGGAGAACGGGACGTGCGCGTGACAGCTTCCGAAGTCATTAACGAAGGTTACAAGGTCGACAATGTGAAAGGGCGCGTCGCTCTCGATGTCGAATGGAATGCCAAGGATGGGAATCTCGATCGTGACATTGGGGCATATCGGGCGCTTTATCATGCAGGCATTATCGACGTGGGTGTGATTCTGACGAGGACGCAGGATGACTTGCGTGAACTGGCCCGATCCAAGAACCCAAAGACGACGAAGTTTGGTACTACGACGACAACAAACTTGACCAAGCTCATCCCTCGGATGACACGGGGCGATGGCGGAGGTTGTCCGCTTTTGGCAGTGGCAATCACCAGCCGATGTGTTTGATTTCGCTCACACAAACCGTTCGACATCGTTGAACGTATCTTCGTCGTCGCGGGCGGCGGTGTCGGTGTCGCTGCCGCCGAAGATTTCGTCGATGCCGGTGCCGCCGGTGAAGGTGTCGTTGCCGCGATCGCCCTGGAGGTAGTCGTTGCCGGCTCCGCCTTCGAGGACGTCGTTGCCGCCGGCACCGAAGATGCGGTCGTTGCCGCCGAGGCCGATGAGGTGGTTGTCGCCGCTGGTGCCGGTGATCGTGTCGGGTTCTTCGGTGCCGATGACGTTCTCGACGAACTGAATCGTGTCGCGGTCGCCGGAGTCGGCCCCTCCCGCAGAGGCTTCGCCATCGAAGAGATTGATGACGTAGAAGGCGTCATTTCGGTCGGACCAGTCGCCGGTGTCCCTGCCGGAGCCGCCGTTGAGTTGGTCGCTGGCTTGGCCGCCCTGGAGGGTGTCGTCGCCGGACTGGCCGCGAAGGGTGTCTTCGCGCGGGCCGCCGCTCAGGAAGTCGTTGCCGCTGCCGCCGTCGACGAGGTCGAAACCGTTGGTGTTCGCACCGATCTCGTCACCGTAGAGGTTGTCATCACCGCCGACGCCGAAAAGCTGGTCGTTGCCGCCGAGGCCGCGTAGGACGTCGGGGCGTTGGCTGCCGGTGAGGGTGTCGTTGAAGTTGGTGCCGCGGAGTTCTTCGTTGGTGGAGTCGATGAGGGTGAAGCCGGAGGGCCCGTCGTTGCGTTCGTTGTCGAGGTTGGCCTCGATGCCGCTGACCCAGTTTTCGTAGGTGACGATGTCGTAACCGGCCCCGCCGCCGATGAGTTCGTCGCCGTCGAAGGCGCGCATCTCGTCGTCACCGCGCCCGCCGACCATGGTGGTGTCGCCGCCGTTGCCCTGCATGGTGTCGTTGCCGGAGCCGCCTTCGAGCAGGTCGTCCTCGCCGTTGGAGAAGAGGTAGTCGTCACCGCCCATGCCGAAGAAGCGAACGGGGTCGGTGTCGGCGCTGAGGTTGTCGTTGCCGGGCCCGCCGAAGACGTCGCTGAAGCCGCGGATGTTGAAGAAGCGGTCTTTGCCGGAGCCGAGGATGAGCACTTCACCCGGGTTGGTGGGCAGCTGGATGCCGATCTGGCCGGTGGTGAGCGCGGTGCCGACCGCGAGGCTGGTGGTTTCGGCCGAGTAGTCGAGCGTATCGCGACCGCCACCGCCACTGAGCGAATCGGTGAAGCTAACGAACGGCTGGGTCGCGAGCTCTGCCGAGCGGTTTGGCGCGATGAACACGTCATCGTCGTCACCACCCGATGCACGGAGTCGTATCGCGCCTTCCGTCCACTCGAACGTGTCGTCGCCCGCTTCGCCGTTCATGGTGTTCTGGTCGCCGCCTTCGGAGAGGAAGCGGTCGTTGCCGGCGCCGCCGTAGGCCTGGAAGTCGCCGCCGCGGGTGTTGTTCTTGACGAGATCGAAGAAGTCATCGCCGTCGCTTCCCTCAAGGGTGTCATTTCCACCGATGCTCCAGCGAAGTTCATCGTCGCCGGAGCCGCCGTTGACGAAATCACCGGTGCCCAGCGGTGTGTCGGAAGTACCGACGTGGGCGGAGCCGCCGTCGAGGGTGTCGTTGCCGGCCATGCCTTGGATGAGGTCGCCGCCGTTGTTGCCGTAGAGGTCGTCGTCGCCCTCGTGGCCGTTGATGGTGTCGGCGGCACTGGAGCCGGAGAGCGTGTCGTTGCCGCCGAAGCCGTCGATGTTGGATTGGGCGACGCCGGAGTCGGACGAGTCGAGCCAGCCGGAGTAGAAGTCGGGGCCGTCGGTGCCGATGAAGCGCGAGATGCGGCGTCCGCCGAAGAAGCGCTCGACATCGGGAAAGTCGTTGGCATCGATGGTGGTGAGCGTGGGCGAGGCGGAGAAGTCGTCGCTGCCGGCGCCGCCGATGACGGTGCCGCCCTGAACGTCGTTGAACCGGTCGTCGCCGTCGTCGCCGATGAGGGTGGCGACGACGCTGTCGGCATCGAGGAAGTCATCACCCGCGCCGCCGACCAGCGTGACGCCGGCGTTGCCGCCGGTGGAGAGCGAGTCGTTACCGCTGCCGCCGACGATGGCTTCGATGGCGTTGTTGAGTCCGTCCTCGAAGCCCTGTCCGCCGCCGCCGATCTCGACGCGTACACGGCTGGTGAAGTCGCCGTAGAACGCGGTGTCGGCCTCCCCGGATCCGCCGGAGATGATGTCGTAGTCGCCGCCGCCGTCGAGCAGGTCGTCGCCGGATCCGCCGTCGATGGTGTCGCGTCCGCCTTCGCCGCGGAGGGTGTCGTTGCCGCCCTGGCCGAGGATGGAGTCGGGTCCGGTGAGACCGCGGATGAGGTCGTCGCCTTCGCCGCCGTTGAGGCTGTCGTTGCCCTCGCCACCGGTGAGGGTGTCGTCACCGTTGCCGCCGAACATGCTGATGCGCTGGTCGGTGCCGGGGATGGCGAGGAGTCGGTCGTTGCCGTCGCCGCCGTAGCCTTCGTCGTTGTTGCCGATCTCGAAGTAGTCTTCGCCGTCGTCGCCGAAGACGTCGTCGGAGCCGGCCTCGCCGCGGAGCAGGTCGTCGCCGCCGCGGCCGCGCAGTTCGTCGTTGCCCGCGCCGCCGGCGAGGGTGTTGCGGAAGTCGTCGCCGAAGATGTCGTCGTTGTTGGGCGTGCCGATGACGCCGCTGACCTCGGCGTGGGTGTCGGTGGCGCGTTGGGTGTTGCCGTTGCTGTCGTAGATTTCGGTGTCACCGTCGGCGAGGTCGGTGACGATGCGGTGGTCGGGCAGGTCGGAGTAGGCGACGAAATCCGCGCCGCCGTTGCCGAAGACGTCGTCGTCGCCGAGGCCCGGGTAGAGCGTGTCGTTGCCGCTGTTGCCGGAGATGTTGTCGTTGCCGCCACGGCCGTAGAGGGCGTCGCCGTCGGAGCCGCCGGCGATGACGTCCCTATTGGGTGAGCCGAAGATGTTGTCCCGGCCGGCCGAGCCACTGAGGGTGTGGGGGATGTCAGCGGTCGCGTCGATGATGTCATCGCCGCCGCCGGCGTTGACGCTCACGCCATCGACGTCGCTCAGCACATAGTCGAAGAAGTCGCCATTGAGGAAGACCCGCAGGATGTCCCGTCCATCTGACGTGCGGGTGTACGTCTCGGTCGAGATGGCGTCGGCGTTGCCGGTGCCGGTGACGGAAACGATGCCGCCGGACGCACTCACGGACAGCAATCGGCGATTCTCGAGGGATTCAACGACGGGGCGGGTGTGGATGCACATGACACCCACAGTCGCGTCGGCCGGTCATGGCAGCGGTCACGAAATCTCACGATTGCCGTGCGGCGACGACTTCCGAGAGCCCGCACTTGCTGCACTTCCGCACGAACTCGCCGTCAACATGATGGATGGGGACATCGCCCGCTTTGTGGCTGCCCTCGTGGCCGCAGGCGGCGCAGGTGTGCGACATGGGTGTGTTGCCGCCGCAGGCGCACTTCCAGTAAGGGGAAAGGCCGCGTTTGCCAGGTTTCGGCTGAAGTTCGGTCCCGCCGCACTTGCGGCAGGTGGGGCTGCTTGAAGCAGGTGCGGATGGTCGGGCTGGTTCGGGTGTTGGGATCGGCTGCTGCTCAGGTGCCGGGAGTGGGGGTGGTTCCGGTGGCCGGGCGGCAGGCGTGTGCATTCGCAAAAGAAACCGCACAACATCGACCGCTTCTTCCCGCTTCATCGACCAACGCCCATACGGGTCTTCCGGTTCGCGCTTGTGAAGCAGGCCGCCATCATGTCGCTTGAGTTCGTCAAGCACTTTTTGCGGCACTTGATCGGCCTTGGTCACATGCGGGTTGAATGGCTTGGCTTTCGGTTTCCAGTTGTTCTTGAACTGAACCGCACCACGGTCGGAAACGGCCACGATGACATGGATTGGCAGGTGGCTGAAGCCTCGATTGTCGGTTCCGGCAAGCACCTTGGAAAGCGTCCGGGTGCCGATCGGTATCTTGCCGAGCAGCATTTCCCGGTTGCGTTGCAGCAGGTTACGCAAAAACTCGCCCTGTTGCCGGGCCTGTTGGATGGGCGACTGAAGGCCTTGGCGGCGACGTTTGTAGGACCGATCCCAGAGATCACCGCCACTGCCGTCATGTGTGACGGTCATCGTGCCAACGGCGCTTTTGCTCTCGATGATGAAAACGGCACGTCGGTGAACGATGAGATGATCGATCTGTGCAACACCGGGAGACCCGTCGGGGTTGGGCTGCTCAGGATCGACCAGCCGTAGGTCGTGAACAACATGAATGTTCGGCTCATCGGCGAAAGCCCGGTGCATGTAGAACGCGGCCTGATCCTCGGCACGCGCGCCGGCTTGACGACGCTTGTCGGCCTCGGATGCTTCCGGGAGCGGGTCACGTTGCTTGGCGATCACGTCAAGGCCTCGCTTCGATGTCTCGCGATGTCATTTACTCGAACTCGAACACGCCCTTGCCGATGTCGTAGGCGTAGCCGACGAGTAGTAGCAGGGTGAAGATCGCGATGCCGATGAGCATGGTCAAGCCCAGACCGCTCGCGGCGGCGACGCCGGCGTTGTCGGCCTGCAATGCCTGGGCAAACGCCGTCGCCCATGGGTACATGACCACGACTTCGACGTCGAACGCGACGAACAAGATCGCGACGAGGTAGAAGCGAACGTTGAACCGTTGCCGGGTGTTGCCAACCGGGAGCATGCCGGACTCGTAGGTGGTGGACTTACCGTCACCCTCGCGGCTGGGGCCGACGATGAGCGAGGCTGCGATGTTGGATACCGCGAAGCCGATCGCGACGACGAGCAGCAACGCGATCGGCAACCAGTTGCCGGCACCGGTGGGCATTTCGGTGGGGTTGAGCATGCGGGCGGAAGGATAGCGGGGAAACACGTTGTGGTGAAATCCGAATGACGAGTTCCCGAAATCCGAATGAATAAACTTCGGCCTTCGGGTTTCATCCGCTATTCGGGAGCTCGGGCTTCGTCATTTCGGATCCGGCGGGAACGGGCCGGTGCGTTTCAACGCCGGCCAGTTGGCGGCTTTCGTGGCGGCGTCGTAGAAATCGGCGAGGAACTTTTGCAGCGTCGCGGACGGGTCGTCGGCGGTGCGGACGGTTTCGTAGGGGAGCAGGGCGGTGCCGTTGTCACCGATCTCCCCGAGCGGGAGTTTCGTGTCGGCGAAGCCGTCGGGCATGGGGGCGAGGTAGGCGTAGAAGTGCGGGTCGGGCACGTCATCGTCGCCGGGCCACCAGCCGTAGGAGATCACCTCATGGCTGTACGCCTCGGCGTCCTGCGGATTGCGGAAGTCGCTCGGCTTCTTCCCGCTGGGCCGGCCAGAGAAGAGGGTGAGGGCGAGGTCGAACGAGTGCCAGAACAAGTGCGGCGGCGTTACTTTGCCGAGGAAACCGATGCCGTCGGCACTGCGAAACTTCCAGAACTCCTGCTCGACCCAGCAGAGGATGCGATGCCAGCGGGAGATGTGGAGCCCATCGTTGCTGGCGAAGTCGCTGCACTCGGTGAAGTGGTCAGGGGCCCATGGCGCTTCGTACGGCTTGGCGACGATGTCCACGTCGACGCCCAGTTCGGAGAGCGACTCCATGTAGAACTTGTACAGTTCGGCGACATCGCCTCGCATTCCCAAGTCGATCACTCGCGAACCGTTCATGTTGCACTCGGTGACGAGTTCGTCGTCGCGGAAGTCGAACATCGTTGTGATCGTCCGCCCCTCGTACGGCATCGGCCCCGTCGTCAGTCCACGCGGCGTCACATACAACGGCACATGCCACCAGTGATTCTGCGGATGACACAAAGCCATCCGCACCTTGCCGACGATTTGCGTGTAAAGGTGCAGCGTTTGTTTCGTGTCTTTCCAGTCGGTGTACGGGAGGGCAGGTAAGGACATGGCGTGACTGTAATCGACCGCGACCGAACGCCCACGGCTGACGGCGTGGGCTTTGGGACAGAACTCACACGACTCCCGCGCCAGACTTCGCGGCCGGTACTGCCCGACGTTCAGCAAAATCCCCGCGGCCATGTAGCTGGCGATCAGGCTCGTGCCGCCGGCGCTGACGAACGGAAGCGTGATCCCGGTCACCGGCATGATCTTGAGCGCGACCATCATGTTGAGCACCGCCTGGGCCGCGAGTTGCGTGACGATGCCGACGGCGACTAGGCGACCGAACGGCTCTTGGCTGTCGATCGCGACGAGAAAGCCCGTCGTGACCAACACGAAATAGCACCCGATCACCAACCCGGCGCCCCACAGGCCGAACTGTTCGCCGACGAGCGCGAAGATCATGTCGTTGTGCGCTTCGGGCACCTTCCGCCCGGCCGGCACGTCGTGAACGCCCTTGCCCAAGACGCCGCCGGTGCCGATGGCGGCCAGCGCCCACTGCTGCTGAAAGCCGGTGTTCATGAGCGTTTCCTCGTCGCTCTTGAACATCGCCAGCACGCGGTCACGTTGGTAGTCCTTCACAAAGGCTGGCATGTTGCGGAAAACCGGCAGGTCCATCCCGCTGAACCACGCCGCCGGCAGGACCGCCCCCATCACCGCCGCGACCAGCAGGAAATGCTGCACCTTTGCCCCGGCGACGTACAGCATCGCGCCGAGTGTCGGGATGAACACCAACGCCGTCCCGAGGTCCGGCTGTTGCAGGATCAGCGCGACCGGGAACAGGCCGATCAACCCCGGCACGAGCAACCCCTTGAGCGTCCGCTGATCATCACGAAACCGCAGGTAGCCCGCGAGCACCATAATGAAGCCGACCTTGAGGATCTCGGCCGGCTGGAGCGAGCCGATGATCGGAACCTGAATCCAGTTCCGTGCACCCTTGACCGGGTTGACCCAGGGCAGGTCCACCTTCTTGTCGAGCACCGTGTAAGCGACCAACAGCAGCCCGAGAACGTAGATCGGCCAGGCCAATTGCAGCAGTGAGCGGTAGTGGATGAGTTGGAAAACGCCGAGTGCCGCGACGGCGAGGACGAGGAATTGGACCTGCTTACCGGCGGCGGCGGGATCGACCGCGGCGATCGAGAGGATGCCCAGGCCCGTGAGCCCGCCGGCCGACGCAAGGATCGGCCACGTGCGCCGGATCGCCAGCCGACGCAGGGCGGCGGAGATCGAAGGCGAGAAGGATGGGGACCAGTGGCCTGCCATGCGTCACGCACGGTATCGTCGTCGGGGGTGTTTGTTGCGGTTGGCGGTGGGGAGGCTGCTCATTTGCCGCTTGCGGCCAGCCCGGTTACGCTGATCGTCCCGCCGACTGCGGGCATGATCGAGGATCGGACCCGCGTCCGGATGCCCGTGCCCGCACCCCACTGGGATAACGAAGGAGTCCACCGGTGACGTTGTCTGATCGCTCGCATGCCGATTCACAGTTCAAACTAAGGGCCGCTGGCTTGAAATCCCTGCTCGCTGCGGGGGTTGTCGTCGCCGGGATCAGCCTCGGCGGATGCGTGGCCCCTTCGTCCGACGACGACCTGTCGGCCGACGTGGTCGAGGTCTTGCCGGCCGGATCGTTCGTTGCGGAGTGGTCCGCGCCGCTGCGGCTCGATGGTGCCCAACCGGTCCATCTCGAGTTGCTCGGCGATCATGTCCTGCTTACCGACTCGGTCAACCGGGCTTACTCGCTCACGGCTGGCGGCGGGACGCTCACCTTTGCCCGGCCGATCGTGGACGAGGGCGAAACCCTGCAGCCGCCGGTGTTGATTGAGCGGACCGGCAGTGCCACCACGGCGCCCGCTGACGATCTCATCGCATTCCCGTCGGCGGCCAACATCTATCTGATCACGACCGGTGGTCAGTCGCTCTCGGCGGCGACATTGAACTTCGCCGTGACGGGGCCCGCTGCCGAAGCCAACGGCATGCTCTACGCCGGCGTGGCCGCCAGCGGGGTCGCCGGACAGGTCGGCGCGATCGACCCGCTGCGTCCGTACAGCAACATCGACTGGCGACGCGTCGTGTTCGGACAAGTGCTCGCCAGCCCGGTCGTGTTCGATGGCGTGGTGTTCGTGCCGACCAGCGTGGTACAGGGCAGCGACCGAGGCCGTGTCTACGCCATCTCGGTCGACAAGCAGACGGCGGTCTGGAACACCGCGCTCAACGAGAGCTACTTCGAGACCTTCGCCGGTAACACCGTCGACTTGGTCGCCGATGATTTCGGGCTCTACGTCGCCAGCGACGACACGCAGTTGTACGTTCTCGACCGAAACTCCGGCTCGTTGCGTTGGCGGTTCTACGCCGGCTCGCCGCTGGAACATCCGCCGGCCGTCACGGACGACATGGTGTACCAGCCGGTCAACGGTCTCGGGCTTGCCGCGCTTGACAAGGCGTCCGGTCAGATCGTGCGTGAGCCGGTCTGGTCCGCTTCGGCGGCGAAGCTGTTCATCTCCGAGGACGACAAACACGTCTACGCCCTTGGCAACGATGGCCGTTTGCTCGGGCTCGACAAGAACACTGGGGCGGTCAAGTTTGCCAGTGACCGCAATGACTTTGTCGATGCGGTAGTGAACACTGACGACGCGACGATTTATGCCGTTACCCGCGATGGCGAGGTGGTTCGGGCCCGAGCCAACCTCAGACCCGGCGGCACCGGACAGAAGTTGTAATCTTCCATGGGCGAGAAGCTGCCGACACTGCTTACGCTGTTGCCGGCGGTGGTCACCGTGTACGGCACGATGGCCGGCGGCTTTCTGCTGCGACGCTACGGGTTCTTCTCGTCGAGCGTCGACGTGCCGATGATGCGGCTGGTGATCAACGTCCTGTTCCCGGCGTTCATCATCTCCAAACTACTCGGCAACATGCCCGACGCGGCTGCGGTCGCGCCGGCCATCGGGTTCGGCTCGCTCGTGGTGGGTTTTGCCGTGGCATACCTCGCATCACCTTGGCTCGGGCTGACGCAGCCGCGATCACGCCGGGCGTTCGCGCTGGTGGTCGGCGTGTTCAACTTCGGCTTCCTGCCCATCCCGCTCGCCACCGCGCTCGGGTCGGCCGGGCTCGTGCATCCGGACACGGTGCCGGCCATCTTCGTTCACAACATCGGCGTCGAGATCGCGTTCTGGTCCATCGGCGTGATGCTCGCCAGCGGGCACTTCCAGCGGGATTCGTGGAAGAAGCTGCTCAACGCACCGCTCATCACGGTCGCGCTCGTGCTGATCATGAACCTCACCGGCGCAGCCGATGGTTTGGCCGAAACCGCGCCACGCATCAACGACTGGATTCTGAGCACCGGCACGTTCATCGGCGGGGCGGCGATTCCGGTCGTTCTGTTCCTCATCGGCGGCTCGGTGGCGGAGGCCTGGGACGAGGCGGACTTCCGGCGTGGCTTGCCGACGATCGTCGGGGCTTCGGCGATTCGGCTTGGCGTGTTGCCGGTGATGATGGTGGGGGCTGCGTATCTCCTGACGGATGTCACCGAGGGTCAGCGTGACGCCGTGCGTGATGCGATCGTGATCCAGGCGTCGATGCCCTGTGCGTTGTTTCCGATCGTGCTTTGTCGGCTGTACGGGGCTGACACGGCAACGGCGGTGCGTGCGGTTTTGGGGACGGTGCTCCTTTCGATCGTGACGACACCGCTTTGGCTCGTGTTCATGTTGTGAACCCGCCACCTGCGGACGGACGCCGTTAGTTCAACGCCAGCATCGCCCGGCGAACCCGCCACGCGTCCACCGATTTCCCGTCGCGACCGAGCCAGTCCAAGGCGGCGTCGAGGTCGATGTCCACCGGCAGATCCACGAGCAGCCCCACGACCGCGGCGGTCGCCTCTCCGTGGGCCGGCATGCGCCGCACTGCCGGGTCGGGGAAAGGGCCGTCCTCGCGTTGCACACGACGGAGGTGTTCCACACCTCGCTCGGCCGAGATTCCGCCGCCGGTGAGCATCAGGCCGCGCACGGCCGCCGCTGTCACTGCGACATCATCGCCCCAGCCGCCGTCGGCCCGTTGGCTTTCGACAAGCTCGCGCACCAACAGCCCTGTGATCGGTGCGAACTGTTGTCCTAGTTCGCAAAGTCGGACAAGCCCCAGTGCGGCTGCGGCGGTTGGCGTGGGGTTGCGTGTCAGTCGGTCGTACGCCGGCCCGGTTCGCCCGGCCGTGATACCGGCCAGGAGTTTTCCGTACCGCTGGGCTCGCCACCACCGTTCAATCTGCTTCGCCGTCATCATGGCCGCGATCTCCGTTCGAGTGCGGTTGATGTTCGGGCATGCGTCCGATACTGTCAAGGTGAATAAACGGAAAATGTTCGGGTCACATCTCGGTCGGGTACAGATCGGCCGCGACCGCCTTGCCGGGCTTACCCGGGCGGGCATACACGTCGAAGCTCTCGCCCTTGGCCGGTGCAGGGTTGGGGTGGAGCAGTCCATGAACCCGCCGTGCATCGTCGTCGGCGTAATGAAAACGCAGCAACTTGCTCGCGGGGGCCAGGGGCGAGGTCTTCTGCTCGACGACCCGCGCGGTGCGGCGTTCGCCATGGGTCGCGAGGCCGACGATCGCGCCCCGGCGGACCGACGCCAAGGCAAACGAAACGCCCGCCATGCCGAGCAGGATCGGCAGCGGCAGGAACTTTTCCAACAACGGCGGGGGTTCAAGCCGGTCGGTGGTTTCGTAGCGCGTGGCCCGCAGGCGGATGCGGATTTCGATCGCGTCTCCGACGCTCACGATTTCGCCGGGCCGGCTGATGAGATTGATCCGCTCGGTGTAGAGCGAGCCGTCGTCGCGTTCGAATTGCACCTCGGCGGGCAGAACCAGTTCACGCGGCATGTCGTATCGGCCGCGATCGCCCTGGATGGTGACGACGGTGGCGATTTTCTTCTCGCCGTTGAGGATCAGGTCGCGTTCGTCGAGGTAGTCGCCGACGCTGGTGGCCACGAAGATGCCGGCGATGATGACCAGGACCGCCGCAAGGACCAGCCAAAGGCGGACCGAGCTCTCGGCCCACGCCCGGCGTTTGGCCTTGCTCGTCAGCCGACGTGGCGGGGCGTCGGCGGCGCGGGTGTCGGCGTCGGTGTCGGACGGGGCATCGGTCGACATGTCGGTTTCATCGGCCACACGCCGAGCGTAGCCGAGTCCCGATCCGGTTTCAGCGTCGGTGTCAGCCGGCGGTTCTCGCTACGGCGAGGCCTCCCGGCTATGCTGGCGCTCGCGCGATGCCGGTTCTATTTGAAATTTATCGGGACGGGGAGCGGGTCGAGTCGTTTGACGTTGGCGGCGCCGTGGCCATGGGGCCCGAGAGCGTGCCCATGCCCGGCGAGGTGCGCTTCACCGGTGGGATGTTGCGCGTCGATGTCGATGACCAGGCGGCCGGCGTCGCGGTCCGCTGGGACGCCGGTGTGATGGGGACGTTGCACTTGGAAACCTGCCGACTCCAGCCGCGTCCCGAGCCGTACCTGCTCAACGTCGAGGTCGTCCGCCATCGACTCATGCGGATCCTGCAGAAGCAGGAAGACTGGGCCATGTTCGACCTGTCCCGCGCCGAGGGCAATCTGCAGGAGCGGCTCGACAAGCTCAAGGCCGACTTCGCGATCGCGCTGGGCCTGCTCGACGAACCGGGCGAGGCGGCCAAGGTCGCCGACCAGGCGCTGGCCGACGCGGTTGACATCTCCGAGGCGATCGCCTCGCTACACGCCGAACTGCTGCTGGGCCGGCGGGTGCAACTCGCGACGATGCCGAAGAACCTGCTTGGCGTCCGCGGCGATCATTCGGTGCGCAACGCCAAGTACCGCGAGACGCTCGCCGGCAAGTTCGACTTCGTTTCGCTCCCGTTGCCATGGAACCAGTTGCAGCCCGACGAAGACGAGTTCGCGACCGAGGATGCCGACGAGTTGGTCGAGCAGTTGCACAAGCGTCGTCTGCCGATCATCGGCGGGCCGTTGATCGACATCTCGGACAAGTGCCTGCCGAACTGGCTCGCGCTTTACGAGGACGACTTCGACACCGTGCGTGACCTGGCGTTCCGCTACGTCAGCAAGATCGTCGGCAGGTATCGCGGCAAGATCTCCGCCTGGAACGTCGTCGGCGGCCTGCACCTGCCCGGCACCTTCGACGGCGGGTTCGAGCAGTTGGTCGAACTCACGCGGCTTTTGGTCGGTCAGGTCAAGACACTCTTGCCGTCGGCGCGGACGCTCGTGACGGTGACCGAGCCTTTCGGGTTGTACCTAGCCAGCGGTGAAGGGACGCCGCCGTTGTTGTATGCGGAAATGGTGTCCCAGAGCGGCGTGGCGTGCGACGCCTTCGGTTTGAACATCGACCTCGGCAGCGCGAAGGGCGAAGTGCGCGATCTGTTTCAGCTCAGTCAGATGCTCGACCGTTACGGTGCGTTGGGCAAGCCGTTGTACCTCACGGCCGTCGGCTGTCCTGGGAAGCAAGTGAGCAACGGCTCTTGGCGGCACGGCTTCGATCGCGACGTGCAGGCCGAGTGGCTCGAGTCGTTCTACCACATCGCGCTCAGCAAGCCGTTCGTTGACAGCGTCACCTGGAGTGACCTCGGCGATGACGGGGCGCAGGTCGCCGGCGGCGGTTTGCTGGACGACATGCTTACGCCCAAGCCGGCGTTCAAACGGCTGCAGAATCTTCGGCAGAATCTACGCTCACATCGCGAAGCCGAGCAACCGAGCACGGTGATCCTGCGTGGGGGGTGAGCGGTTGCTCTCGTCGCGCCATCAGAAGTACCTCGCCGTCGTTGGGCTGATTCTCTGCGCGGTTTTCGCCGTGCTGTTGGTGCGCGATGGGGTGCATGTACCAGGTGAGCTGCCGCCGGCGGGTGTGCGGGCTGGCGAGCTTGGGCCGCCGATCGATCCGAACACGGCGACGGCCGGTGAGCTAGCGGCATTGCCCGGCATCGGCCCGAGCAAAGCGGCGGCACTCGTCGAGTATCGCGGCGACCGAAAACCGTTTCGCACCTCGGCCGACCTGCTCGCCGTTCCGGGGTGGGGCCCGGCGTTGGTGGAACAAACCGAGCCGTACATGGAGTTTGGCATACAATAACGGATGCCGAACTTCCAGGTCGTCAGCGAGTTCCAGCCGGCCGGCGATCAGCCCGCCGCGATCGAGAAAATCACCAACGCCTTGCGTGGCGGCGAGAAGTTCCAGACGCTCATGGGCGCCACGGGGACTGGCAAGACGTTCACGATGGCTCACGTCATCCAGAACCTCGGCAAGCCGACGCTGCTCATCTCCCACAACAAGACCCTCGCCGCCCAGCTTTACGAGGAGATGAAGCAGCTCTTTCCCAACAACGCGGTGGGGTACTTCGTCAGCTACTACGACTACTACCAGCCCGAGGCGTACATCCCCCAGCGGGACATCTACATCGAGAAGGATTCGAGCCGAAACGACGACTTGGACCGCCTGCGTCTTTCGGCCACGTCCAACCTGTCCACGCGGCAGGACGTCGTCATCGTCGCGTCGGTCTCCTGCATCTTCGGCATCGGCTCGCCCGACACCTACCGCAAGGCCGTCCTCTCCATCCGTACCGATGTCGAATCGGACCGTGACGAGATGCTCCGCAAGCTGCTCGACTTGCAATACGCCCGCAGCGATATCGACTTCAAGCGCGGCACCTTCCGCGTCCGCGGCGATGTCGTCGAGCTATGGCCCAGCTATGAGGAGTTCGCGTACCGCATCGAGTTCTTCGGCGACGAGGTCACCGAGATCAACGCGGTGAACCCGCTCACCGGCGAACTGATCAAGGAAGAGGAGCAGATTTTCATCTACCCGGCCGTCCACTACGTCATGCCCGAGGACCAGATGACCCGGGCCGTCGCCGACATCAAGGAAGAGCTCGACGCTCGCGTCATGACCCTCCGCTCCGAGGGCAAGCTGCTCGAAGCGCAGCGGTTGCTTGCGCGGACGAAGTACGACCTGGAGATGATGGTCGAGGTCGGCTACTGCAGCGGTGTCGAGAACTACTCGCTGCACCTCGACGGCCGAAAGCCCGGCGATCGGCCGGCGTGCCTGATCGACTACTTCCCCGACGACTGGCTGCTCATGATCGACGAGTCGCACGTCACGCTGCCGCAGATCCACGCCATGTACAACGGCGATCGGATGCGCAAGGAAACGCTCGTCGAACACGGCTTCCGCTTGCCCAGCGCGCTCGACAACCGGCCGCTCAAGTTCCCCGAGTTCGAGTCACTGCTCAACCAGGCCCTGTTCGTCTCCGCCACCCCCGGCAAGGCCGAGCTCGAATACACCGGCGGCGAGGTCGTTGAGCAGGTCATCCGCCCGACCGGCCTGCTCGACCCGGTCATCGAAATCCACCCCGCCACCGGCCAGGTCCCGCACCTGCTCGAGCAGGTCAAACAACGCATCGCCGACGGTGGTCGGGTGCTCGTGACCTGTCTGACCAAACGCCTTGCCGAAGACCTCTCGGCATACCTGCAGGAAAACGAACTCAACACCCGTTACCTCCACAGCGAGATCGACACCATCGAACGCGTCGAGATTCTCAACGACCTGCGAAAGGGCGACTTCGACGTGCTCGTCGGGATCAACTTGCTACGCGAAGGGTTGGACCTGCCCGAGGTGACGCTGGTCGCGATTCTCGACGCGGACAAGACCGGCTTCCTCCGCAGCGAGACGTCCCTGATCCAAACCATCGGCCGAGCCGCCCGCAACGCCGGGTCGAAGGTCATCCTCTACGCCGACGAAACCACGCCGGCGATGAAGGACGCCATCGAGGAAACCGAACGCCGCCGGGAAAAGCAGATCGCCTACAACGAAGCCCACGGCATCACGCCCAAGACGATCAAAAAGGAAATCCGCCGCGGCATCGAAAGCGAGATCAAAGCCCGCCGCACCGTCCGCGACGCCGTCAAACAGGACAGCGAGAACTACGACAAGACCGAGCTGATCGCGTTGCTGGAAAAAGAGATGCTCGAAGCCGCCCAGAACCTGGAGTTCGAACGCGCCGCCCAGTTGCGCGACAAGGTCAACGAACTCAAAGGCATGCCCGACATCGAAACCAAAGACGGCCTCGAAGCCAGCAAACCCAGCGACCACGCCCCCGGCATCTGGGAACCGAAGTCCAAAAAGAAACGTGGCGGAAGAGGCAGGGCGAAGTAGGTCATCAACTACCGATGTCTCGCATCAGCGAAATCACTACCGCACCGAACGCCGCGATGCACAAAAGCGTGATCAGCAAAACGACGCACCCGCCGCCACATCCGAGTGGGCCGGCGGGTGCGCCGCTGCTGCAGTCAGCCGTCGAGATCATCGCTTAGTCGATGTTCACGATCCAGGGGCTCAGCAGCACGACAGGGCGGTCCTGCATGAGCATGGTCATTTTCAACTGGCGGGTGATCAGCACTTTCGCGTTGTCGGGGAGCATCGACCAGATGACTTGCGTCTCGGCGGAGACAGGGGTCTGGACGAGGCCGCCGAAGAGACTGTTGGGGTTGAACTTCGGCTGGGGGACGACCTTGATCTCGTAGTCGGTCGTGGTGAAGCCGGCAGCACCGGCGGCGTGGGCGATGGCATCTTCGAGGCCGCCCAGTTCATCGACCATGCCGAGATCGATCGCGTCGCCAGCGAGGAAGATACGGCCCTTGGCGATCGCGTCGAAGTCTTCGATTTTATCGCCGCGCCCTGCCATCACGCGGCTTTCGAACTGGTCGTAAGTCTGCTGCATCCAAGAGCGGACCATCGCCTCCTCGCGCTCGTCCCACGGTTCGGTCGAGCTGAACAGGTCGGCGTGGGCACCGCGGTTGAAGCTGGCGGTGGTGAGGCCAAGCTGCTCGTAGATGCCGCCCCAGGTGAGCTTGCCGCCGACGACGCCGATGGAGCCGACGATGGCCGATGGGTCGGCGTAAACGTGGTCACCGGCTGCGAGCAGGTAGTAACCGCCCGAAGCCGCCATGCCGCCGACGGAGATGATGACCGGCTTTTCCGCGGCGACGCGGCGGACCGACTGCCACATGGCTTCGGACGCCAACGCGCTGCCGCCGGGGGAGTCGATGCGAATGACGACGGACTTGATCAGGTCGTCGCGTTCGATCTCGCGCATGGCCCGACGGATGGTTTCGGAGCCGACGGTTTGCCCGCCGCCGCCGATGAACGGGATCGGCAAGCCGCCGCCGTTGCTCGACTCGCCATCAACGATCGTCCCGGTGGCGTACACCAGCGCGACCTTCTCGGCGTCGGTTTCCGGCTCCTGCTTGTTCATCTGTGCAAGCACCGCGAAGATGTTGGAGAAGTCGACTTCTTCCTTCGCTTCCTGGGCGTAGTTGCCGATCAGATTGATGTCGTCGCGGCCCTCACGTTCCATCGTCTCGGCGATGATGTCACGGATACCGTCGGCGTCGACGAGGTGGTCGACGTAGCCCTTTTCCTTGGCGTTGGACGCGAGGAGCACGACGTTGTCGATCGTCTTGCGGACGTCCTCTTTGCTTAGCGAGCGGTTGCCGGCGATCTTGGTCACCATGCGGTCGTAGATCGCGTCGACGAGCTTGTTCATCTCCTCGGTCATCTCCGGCGAGGGCTCGGTGTTCATGTACGACTCGTCGGCACCCTTGTACTCACCTACCTGGACGTAGCTGGGCTTGATGCCGAACTTGTCGAACATGCCCCGGTAGAACATCAACTCGGCCGAGATGCCGGGCAGGAACACCTCGCCGCCTTCCATGAGGCACACGTCCGTCGCGGCACTGGCGACGAGGTACGTGCTCGGGTCGTAGCTGTCGGCGTAGACGAAAACGCGCTTGCCGGCTTCCTTGAGGCCGTTGATCTGGGCAACGATCTCCTCGGCTTGCGAAAAACCAAACCCGGCACCGGGTTTGAACGTCATCAAAACCGCGCCAACCTCGTCGTCATACCGGGCCGCACGCAGACGGTCGGTCAGATCGCGCATCGTCGTCGCACCGCCGCCGAAGAGCGACGGACCGGACGGCGCCTCGGCGATCGGCCCGGTGAAGTCGAAGTAGGCGACCTGCAGCTTGCTGGCGGTCTCTTCCTTCTGAGCCTTCATCTTGGCGACAAGTTCGGCCGGCGTCGGGAAGTCGCCCGCGTCGGCTTTGGTCCCTTCGGCGAAGGTCAACGTGGCAAAGGACAGAGCGGCAACGGCGGCAACGGCGAGGCTGGACTTCATCGATTCTCCTACAAGGTGGAATGGGCCCGAACGGCGGGCGGTGCGTTATCGGCAGATGATAAGAAATCTCGTTGCCGGGCGTATGCGCTTTTTCCGGTGAAGTTGCGAAAGACCGAGGGCCAGCGAAATTGACGCCGACCCGCCGCGTAAGCATCATCAACAACTCGTGGCAGTCTCACCCCTGAAATCGCTCCGTCGGCTCCCGTTGTCGCTCGCCGCAGCCGCCGTCCTGGCCGCCACCCCTGCATTCACCGCCGCCCAGGAAACAGACGCCGTCGTCCAGACGACCGCCGACAACCTGCGCGTCGAAGGCACCACCGCCTACACCTGGCCCGAGGGTTCCGGCGATGTGCTTTTGCTGGAGGGCCCGGTCACCATCACGGCGGGCGACGCCGTCCTCACGTCCGATGCGGCGACGATTTGGCTCGACACGGTGGACGGGGCGGTCACCGCACAGGTCGCTTTGCTTGGCAATGCCGCCGCGAAGACCCCGCAGGCCACACGCCGCGGCGGGCAATTGTTGGTCCGCTTGAACGTCCGGCAGGGCGTGCGGCTCGTCGCCGAAGATCGGCTGATGATCAACGCCGACCAGAGCGTCATCTACACCGCCGCGGCGAACCTGCGTCAAGCGGTGACCGGTGAGACGCCGCCGGTCGCGGAAGGTCCCCGTAGGCCGGCCAGGCCGCGCCCGGTCGCGCGAGAAAGCTTCTCGTTCAACGCCGAGTCGATCGAAACCCGCCCGACCGAGGACGGCGGCACCGCGCTGATCCTGAGCGATGGCGTGTTCATGCTCCGCACCGCGCCCAACGGGGACATCACCGAACTCCAGGGCGAGCGGGCCGTGCTCTACACGACGCTGGCCGACCTGACGGAGATGGCCGACCTTCAGGGCGAGGAAGCAGCCAACGCGATCGAGTCGGCCTACCTCGAAGGCGATGTTCGCGTGCGCTTCACCCCGGCGGCGGTCCAGCCACGCGTCAATCGCCGCGTTGATCGCACGTTGGCCGAGCAGTCGCTCGAAGCCGAGCGCGTTTTCTACGACTTCAAATCCGACAAGGCGGTGCTGACCGAGGCGGTCCTGCGAACGATCGAGCCGCGGCTGAATTTGCCGGTGACGGTGCGGGCCGAGACGTTGCGGCAACTGAGCAACGGCGAGTTCGAGGCCGAGCGGGCCGAGCTTTCGACCAGCCGCTTTGCCGTGCCGGATTACAGCATCAACGCGAGCAAGATTTACGTCCGCACCGAAAGCACCGGCAACCCGGAACTCGGCGACCGCACCCGCTTCCGTGCGGACAACCTCACGGTCCGGGCGTTCGGCAAGCCGTTCATCTACCTGCCGCGCGCGGGCGGGTCAGTCGATGAGCGGAACAGCCCACTCGAGCAAATCGCGCTCGAAGGCAGCGACAACTTCGGCTTCGGCATTCTCACACGTTGGGGCGTGTTCGAGACCTTCGGAGGTGATCCGCCGCCGGGTGTCGATGCCTCGTACAGGCTCGACTACTTCACCGAGCGCGGGCCGGCGGTCGGGTTCGATTTCTCCTACCAGGGCGGCTCCATCAACACCGCCGGTGATCCGACAAGCTTCGAGGGCGATATCACCGCCTACGGCGTGTTCGACGAGGGCGTCGACGATCTCGGTAGCAGCCGGGGCAAGATCGAACAGGACGGCTTCCGTGGCCTCGCGCTGCTCGAGCACCAGCACTACTTCGCCTCCGATTGGCAGGGGCAGTTGCGGATCGGCGTCTCCAGCGACGAGACGTTCATCGAGGAGTGGTACGAGCGGACCTGGCGCGACGGGCTGCCGACCAACGCTTCGTTCTACGCCAAGCGCCAGCGTGGCACCGAAGCCCTGACCGTGCTCGCCGAGACGCCGACGACCGACTTCGTTACAACGAGCGGCCAGATTCAGGAGAACTTCGACGTGATTCGCGCGCCGGAAGTCGGCTATTTCCGCACGGCGGATGCGATCGGTGACCGCGCGACGTTCTTCAGCGAGAACCGGATCGGGGGCGTGCAGTTCGAGCCGAGCGAGGCTGACCTCGTGACCGATCTGGGCTTTAGCCGAAGCGATCCGGATGCCGATATCGATCCGCGCTTCCCGGGCGTGCCGGGGCAAGGTTTCACCGGCGTCGACGACAACTACGCCGGCCGCCTCGACTTCCGCCAGCAGTTCGATCTGCCCCTCGCGGCGGGGCCGGTGAAGTTCGTGCCGTACATCGTCGGCCGACTGACCGCGTACTCCGACAGCCCGAACGACGACAACCTCTTCCGCTTCCTGGGTGCGGCGGGCGTGCGGTTGTCGATGTCGCTGGTCAAAACCGACAACACCGCCCGCAGCGAGTTTCTCGATATCAATCGCATCCGCCACATCGTCGAGCCGCACCTGCATGTCTTCGGCTCATTGGCGAGCGAGGACCGCGAAGACGCACCGATCTACGACACCGAGACCGACGACTATCAGGCGCTCAACGCCCTGAGCGTCGGCGTGCGTCAGCGTTGGCAGACCAAACGCGGCGCTCCGGGACGCGAGCGGAACGTCGACTTCCTCGTGCTCAATACGAGCGTCGATTTCTTCGACGAGGAAGAAGACTACCGCGAGGTCGACAGCGTTCTCACCAACCTCACGACCGACGGTTTCCGCGGAGCGTTCTTCGAGACCCGTCCGGAGAATTCGATCCCACGCGACACGTTCAACGCCGACCTGCTCTGGCGGGTGAGCGACACGACCGTGATCCTCGCAGACGCGTCGCACAACATCGAGGAAGGGGCACTTGCGACCGGCGCGATCGGTTTTGCCGCGCAGCGCGGGCAACGCCTTTCCTACTTCGTCGGCGTGCGTTACATCGGCGAGATCAACACCGCGATCTCCACGATCTACGGCACCTACGCGCTCGGCGACAAGTACACCCTCGACGGCGGCATCACCATCGACTTTTCCGAGGGCGAGTCCCGGACGATCGACATCGGGATCAATCGCAACCTCGACCGCTTGGTCATCGGCTTTCGCGCTTTCTTCGACGAGGTCGACGACGAGGGCGGGTTCCGGTTTACGTTGTTCCCGAAAGGCATCGGCTACGGCATCGACACGCTCGATTTGCAGAACGCCACCGGTCGCCGGTAAACCATCGGTATGAGCCGACCGAATCTGCTGTACATCATGTGCGACGAACTCCGCTGGTCGGAAGTTGGTGCTTACGGACATCCGGTGGTGAAAACGCCGAACTTCGATCGGTTCGCCGCCCAGGGTACGCGGTTCGAGAGGGCGGTCAGCAACTGCGCCGTTTGCGTTCCGGCGCGGAGCATCGTTCTTAGCGGTCAGTACGCCCGCCGTTGCCACGGCCAAACCAGCAACGGGGGTTGTAGCTTCACCGACCATCGCGGTAACGAGGGTTGGTGCTTCTACCCGTATGCTCCACGAAACAAGGAAGCCTTCCCCGACCCGGCGTACCCGGAACTACTCAAAGCGACCGGCTATCACACCGCCGCGATCGGTAAGTGGCACGTCGACGCCTGGCCACACCACCTCGGCTTCGACGACTGGCTCATTCCCCGCGCTCACCACGCCCACGACGCGCAGCTCTTCACGCACAACGGCGGTCCCGAGTTCGCAGCGCCGGGGTTCAGCGTCGACTTCGAGGCGGAGAGGGTCGGCGAGTTCTTCCAGCGTCGCGCCGGAGAGTCGCAGCCGTGGATGATGTACTACAACATCAGCCCGCCGCACATGCCGCTCGCGGAGATGCCCGAGAAGTACCTGACGATGTACGAAGCGGCCGACACGGTGATGCGGGGCAACGTGCCGACGCCGTTCGACAACGCTGCGGCCCATGACAAATTTACGACTTACCTTTGGGACTACCGCGACTACTTCGCTCACCTTCCGCATGCCAAGACGCTCGAAGACGGCTTCACGATCGAGCACCTGCTTGCGTTGTACTACGGGGCGACGACGTGGGTGGATGACGTGCTCGGCCGTGTGCTGGCGAGTCTCGACGAAAGCGGGATGGCCGACGACACGGTCGTGGTGTTTACCGCCGACCACGGTGACAACTTCGGGAGCCACGGGCTTTGGGGCAAGGCCCAACTGATCGAAGAAAGCTACCGCATCCCGATGGCGATCCGCGGACCGGGCGTGCAAGCGCGGCACTGCACCGACACGATCGGATCGCTGGTCGACATTGGGCCGACTTTTCTCGAAGCCGCCGGCGTCGAGGCACCAAGTCACATGCACGGCACGTCGCTGCTGTCCACCCTCCGCGATGCGGCGGTCGGCCCACAACACGCCATGATCGAGTCGACGCCCGATGGCGTCGGCGTGCGGACGATGTCTCACTTGTACGGCATCGGCTGGGACAGCGAACCGAAGCTCGGCGACACCGTCAGCCGTTTCCACGATCTCGACGCCGATCCGCTGCAGATGAATCAACTGGCCGACGAGGGTGATGTCGCGCTCGAGTTGCGTGACATCGTTGAGAGGTTCGATCGCGATACGCCGTGGATGAACGCCTGACTCAACGCTTTGCGTCGGACGGCGGTAGTTTGGTGAGCTTTTCCAGTGTCTGCACGAACGTCTCGATGCACCGCTCCGCGCCCTTGGCACCCATGGCGGCAACGCGGTAGGTCACTCCGAGCGACAGTTCGCCGCCAAGGGTTGTCGGCGTGAACACGATCGGCGTGGCCGGGCCGAGCGGGCTTACGCGGACGTACTTTTCCAGGACGTCGGGGTGCTCCTCGCCGAGCGCCGTGCCGTCGAGCCGGACGTTGCTGACCCCGGCGAGTAGCGGCATGCGTTTGCGGTAAAACCGACGAAGCCCCTCGGCGTCGAGGTACCTTGATGCGAGCAGGCCGAGCCGGAGCGTGACCGACCCGCTGATCGGGTCATGGTTCTCCATCGCCAGTCGAGATTGATAAGCGGCAGCGGCCAGCGCGTCTGCGGGGTGGCCGAGGTGGTGGGGTCGGAGCACCACACGAATGAACCCGAGCATGAGCCCGAACGCTTCGCGCTGGGACTTGGGCAGGAAGCGGCGGGTGTCGACAATCGAGCCGACGCCCACATCGACGCGCTTGACGCTCCGCTCGGTCGGAATGTGGCGAGCGGCAGCGACCCCGGCGGCAGCGAGGAAGATGTCGTTGACTTTCGCTCCATGTCGTCGTGCCGCCGCGCGGAGTTTGCCGCACAGCCCCTTGTCCAGATCGAAGTGCAGATAGCACGAGTCGCTGCCGAGTACTTCCCTCGGCAATCGACGGCAGCGTAGCGTCCGCGTCACCAGCGCCAGGTTTCGCATGAACCCGAGCTTTGTCGGCGGAGGGACCAGCTCGAACCGCGGGATCGGGGTGAGCGATCGGCCTGTCGCGGCCTGGATCCAGCGCCGCATGACGAGCCGGATCGCGACGCTGTCGGCCATCCAATGGTCGTAAGTCAGCCCGGCCCAGGCGTGCGTCCTGTCGCCCCCGGGCTGCACGAACGGACGGATCGGCAACACATCGTCGTCTTCAAATCCACGGTTGATGCAGCCGGTGAGATACCGATCGAGGCTCGTGTCGGGGCTTAGCACCTCGATGCGTCGGCACTTGCCGAGCGGAGCGATGGCTTGCTCGAAATGGTCGGCGAGCTCGACGGCGTTACCGTGCCTGAGCCGCATGGCCTGGGCCGCGTTGTAGGGGTGTACCCGGCTCCAGGATTTGAAGACGCGGGCGAAGAGGTTTGGGCGATGGTCGAACAAGCGGCCGGAGTTTACGAGCCCTGCTTGTACGGACGGACCGAGCGCGGCACAAACCGCCCGACGTTGGCGTAGTACGTTCCGTAAGCGTCGCCGTGGGTTCGGACGAGGTAACGCTCTTCACGGATCGCTTCCCATGAGAGGAATACCAGCAGCAGGGTCGCGACCACGGCCATGGCGACGGTCGGCACCCCGAGGAAGCTGACGATCGCGAGAAGCATTTGCAGTGCGTAGATGGGATGTCGGACGTAGCCGAACGCCCCTTGCACGACGAGTTCGGTCTTTTCGTCAGGATCGATGCCCATCCGCCAACTCTTGCCCATCTCCCGCCAGCAGATCATGGTGAGCCAAAGCGCCACACCCGCCACAACCACCGCGAGGTACCGCAGAATCGGCAGGTCGTAAAACAGCTGCAGGCCCGGCAGGGAGCGCGTCCACATGGCCATGCCCGGTGCGACGATCCAGATGATGACGGTGGGATACCAGATGACACGCAGGATGCGGCCGATCGTCTCGCGCGGGACGAAGTTGCCGGCCCGACCGGTTTGCTTCTTCTGTTTGCGAACCATGCGGACCACGCGGTACCAGTAGAACCCGACGATCAGGAACGTGACGGCGGCCGGGATGTCGAGCGGTCCGAGGGAGGTCATGGCGATTATCCGCTGCCGACCGAGGATTCACCCTCGTTGGTGTTGTCGCGGACGATCCGCACGAACAGTTCTTCGAGTGTCGTGGTCGGGTGCGTCAGCGAGGCGTTGGCCCCGAGGCGGTCGGCGAACTGGCGGAGCTCGGCTTGCTGGTCGGCGGTGAGGCCGTGTGTTTCGAGGAGCGTGGTGTCTTTCACCTGGAGCAGGTCACGGACTTGACCGAGCGTCTGCATCTCGCCGCGGAAGAGAATCGTGATCCGGTCACACACGTCCTGCACGTCGGCGAGCAGGTGGCTGCAGAGGATCACGGTCTTGCCCTGATCGCGGAGGGATGCGATGAGGTCTTTCATCTCCCGCGTGCCGACCGGGTCGAGGCCGGTGGTCGGCTCGTCGAGCACGACCAACTCCGGGTCGTTGATCAACGCTTGGGCCAGACCGATGCGGCGGGCCATTCCTTTGGAGTACTCGCGGAGCTTGCGCTTACGGGCCTTGGCATCGAGGCCGACCGCGTCGAGCAACTGCGGGATGCGCTTGTTGAGCGTCTTGCGATCGAGCTTGAACAATCGGCCGTAGAACCGCAGCGTCTCTTCGCCATTGAGGAAGCGGTAGAGGTACGACTCTTCCGGCAGGAAGCCGACGCGTTCGTTGATCGCCGGGTCACCGATCGGCTTGCCGAAGATCGTCGCGGTGCCGGCGGTCGGGAAGATCAGCCCGAGCAGGAGCTTGATCGTGGTCGACTTGCCCGAGCCGTTGGGTCCGAGCAGGCCGAAGACTTCGCCGGGCTTGATATCGAGGGTGAGGTCGGACAGGGCGCGGACTTTGTCACGCCCCCAGAAGTCCTTGTAGACCTTCGACAGCCCCCGAATATCCACGACGGCCTCGCCGGCTGGGGGCGAGGTCGGGGCAGGATCGGCGGGGTCTTCGGCGACGGTCATGCGGCACCTTTCGCGGCGTCCGGGAATCAGCGACGCTTGCGAACCTTGCGGCGGTTGATCTCGCTGGGCTTCTCGTAATACGCACGCTTCTTAAGGTCCTTGGTCAGACCTTCCTTTTCGCAAAGCTTCTTGAAGCGTTTGAGAAGTTGTTCGGCGGACTCGCTGCCGCGGCTCTTGATCTTCAACATGGGCGTTTTCAGGCTCGGGTGCAAAACAGAGAAAGCCGCGGGCAGCGCGGCCCGCGGCGGGCCGACATGATAGCCACGCCCCTTGAACAGGCCAACCGGGTCGGCTAACAACCATGCGTGGCCGACACCGATCCCAAGCCCCTCGCCGAAAACGTCCTGACCCTCCGCGTTCGTTACCCCGAGGTCGATGCGATGGGCTATCTGCATCACAGCCGATACCTGCAGTACTTCGAGATGGGCCGAGTGGAGTTGCTGCGGGATTTGGGCCAGAGCTACGCCGATCTGGAGCGGGCGGGGGTGTTTTTCGTCGTGACCAAAGCCGAGCTCCGCTATCGGCAGCCGGCCCGGTACGACGACGAGGTCACCGTCATCACCCGGCTCGTCAAGCAAACCCACGTCCGCTACGACCATGAATACGAGATCAAGCGCGGCGGGCTGTTGCTGGCCACCGGCGCGACCACGATTGCCTGCGTCGGTCGGGACGGGGCGGTTCGGCAAATCCCTGACGACTTGTCACGAGGTGACTTGTCGCGCGGCGGCGAATGACCATCCTTGTGGACATGCGTGTGCTGCTGCAGCCGGTCCGATGGGTGGGTGAGGTGGCGCTCGGCACCCTGAGCACCATCGGGGGCGTTGGGCTACTGATCACAGGGGCCGGCAAGTCGGCCAAGCGCGGCCTCGTCACCGGGCGCGGTCGCAAACTCGGCTGGTCCAATCTTTGGGCCCAGATGGTCCGCGTCGGCGTCAAGGCCATCGGAATCGTGTCGCTGGTCGTGTTCTGCATCGGGGCCATCCTCACGCTACAGATCGCGCCGATCCTCGAAGACTTCGGCGTCGTCGAGGAAGTCGCCCGCATCATCGGCATCGCAATGACCCGCGAACTCGGCCCGCTCGTCGGGGCGATTGTTTTGACGGGCTATGCCGGGGCGGCAATTGCTGCCGAACTTGGGACGATGGAAGTGTCGGAGGAGATCGAGGCGATGCGGACGCACGCCATCGACCCGGTGCGATTCCTCGTGTTGCCGCGCGTGGTGGCGACGACGGTGATGACGACATGTCTCGCGGTCGTTGCGGACGTCATGGGCATCGTCGGCGGCATGTTGGTCGGGCGGTACGTTCTCGGGCTTTCGATCCAGCGCTACATCGGCGACACACTGCTGGCAATCACGCTGTTGGATTTCGGCACGGGTTTGGTCAAGGCGGCGGTCTTCGGCGCGATCATCAGCGGACTTGCGTGCTATATGGGACTGAGTGTTCGCGGCGGGGCGATGGGGGTGGGCCGCAACACCACGCTTACGGTCGTTTACACCATCGTCGCTTTGATCTTCGTGGACCTGTTGTTCACGGCCACCTTCTTCTTCCTCGGAGTCTGATGCCGCTGCCCGAAGTGCCATTGCGTGATGACTTTCCCCCGACGGATCGGATCGCCGTCCGGGCCGAGCACGTCCGTAAGAAGTTCGGCGACAAGGTCGTGCTCGAGGACGTGAATCTCGACGTTTAT
Organism: Planctomycetota bacterium; assembly: GCA_039182125.1. Lineage (NCBI taxonomy): Bacteria > Pseudomonadati > Planctomycetota > Planctomycetota bacterium. The sequence goes on along the minus strand of JBCDCH010000011.1, from coordinate 11,212 downwards.
GAAGGTGAAACGCTGGTGATTCTTGGCGGCTCCGGTAGCGGCAAATCGACGCTGCTGCGCCTCATGACCGGCGCGATTGCCGCCACCGACGGCATGGTCAAAGTCCATGGCGACGACGTCTGCTCGATGTCGTCGGCGGACCGCGACGACTATCGGAAGACCATCGGCGTTCTCTTCCAGTCAGGGGCGTTGTTCAACTCGATGAGCGTGGCCGACAATGTCGCACTGCCGCTGCGTGAGCACACCGACCTGCCGGAAGAGAACATCGACATCATCGTGAAGATCAAGTTGGAGTTGGTGAACATGCGTCATGCGGGGCACCTGCTGCCGAGCGAGATCTCAGGCGGGATGAAAAAGCGCGCCGGACTCGCCCGGGCACTCGCACTTGATCCGCGCATCCTGTTCTACGACGAACCCTCGGCCGGGCTCGACCCCGTCACATCCACCGAGATCGACGAACTCATCATCGACCTCAACCAACGCCTCGGCGTGACCAGCGTCATCGTCACCCACGAGATGGACTCGGCTTTTCGTATCGCCCACCGCATGGTGCTGCTGGATCAGGGCAAGTTCATCACCTCCGGCAGGCCGATCGAGTTCCGCGACAGCACCGATCCGCTGGTTCGTCAGTTCGTACACGGTCTCGCCGAGGGCCCGCTCACCGAACGCCGCCGCGGCGGCGAATACGAACGCGATCTGCTCGAAGGAGCAGGCGTTTGATTCCCGTCCGACATTTCCCCATTGACCAACGAATCCGGTAACGTCCAGGCCATGTCCGACAAAAACTCCCTCATCGCCGGCGGGTTTATCCTGGTGAGCGTGCTGCTCGTGTTCGGCGTGGTCGTCGGTGTTCGTGGGGCGCAGGGGTTGATGACCGACAGCAAGGAGTACGCCGTCGTCTTCGACATCAGCGACGATGTCGGCGGGCTCAAACCGGGCAGCGATGTGCGGGTCGGCGGGCTTCGGCTCGGGACGGTGAGGTCGATCACATTCACCACCGACGAGGTCGACAAGCCGGTCGTGCTGGCCCGGTTCACGCTGCCGGCGGACGTGCCGATGGGCGAGGGGGCGGACGTCGGCATCCAGGCCACCGTTACCGGCGTGAGCTGGCTCAACGTCGCCGGCCTGGGTGATTCCACGCAGCTGATCGGGCCGAACGACTTTCTCGATGGCACGCCCAACACGTTGACGCAGTTGTTGAACTCGCTCAACGAACTCGCCCCGGAGATGACCGGCACGGTCCGCGATGTCCGCCAAGTCACGGTGCCCAAGATCAACGACTCGGTCGACACCTTCACCGCACTTGCCCAGCGGATTGACCGCGAGATCGCGGAGCCGGTCGCCAACGCCGCGGGCAGTGCCGAGAAGTTGGCCGATTCGCTCAACGAGCGTTTGCCAACCACGCTGGACAAGGTCGATCGTTTTGCCGATGCGGGCGGCGACGTTCTGGAAGAAACCGCCGACGTTCTGGGCGACGGCGGAACGCGCGATCTCAAGTCGACGCTGAGCAACGTTGCGGAGGTCACCGGAACCGCGAGAGAGCGTTTGCCCGTTGCCTTCGACAAGATCGAAGTGCTCATCGACGACACCACGCTGCGTGTCAAACAGGCGGAAAGGCTACTCGAAGAGGTGCAGGGTTTCGCGGCCAATGCCAGAGGGGCAGCCGGCTCGGCGCAGGATCTGCTTGCCGAGAATCGTGGCCGGATCAACAACATCGTCAGCAATGTCCGTGATGCCACGGCGACACTTGATCTGGCCACCAGCGAAATTCGTCGCAGCCCGTGGCGGTTGCTTTACCGTCCGGACAAGACACAGTCCGAGCAGCTTGATCTCTACGATACGGCCCGCCGGTTCGCCGAGGGTGCCAACGATCTCAACGCGGCCGCCGAGGAGCTACGTGTCACCGCCGCCGATCCGAACGCCAATCCCGAGCGTGTCGAGGCGCTGCTCACCGAGATCGAGAGCAAGTTCGCCGACTTCCGGCAAGTCGAGCGCGACCTGTACGAAAAGATCGCCGAGTAACTCACCGTCTCAGGCGGACGCTGATCAGTTCGTACGGCTTGAACGTGATCGTTCCGTCGCACGGTCCGAGTGTCTTGCCTTTGAGATCGACGTACTCGGTGTCGAGGCCATCGGCGAGACGGAGCTTCGCGTTGCCGCGTCGGCCGAGGGTTTCGTTGAGACGCAGGATGAACCCGTCGTCAGTCGGACGCGCCCACGTCGCGACGAGTGACGGGCCGCCTTTGATGCCGAGCAGTCCGGCGTTCACCGGCGTGCCGGTGTACTCGATCACTCGTGCAAAGAGCGTATCGCAAAGCACGGCCGGCTGATCGGCGCGATCGGCGTTCGCATCGTAGTGCCCGATCGCGAACCGAATGGAATGTCGGCCGATGTCGCTGTGCGTGCCCGCCTTGCCGTCGGGCAGGTCGCGGATGGAGCGGTCGTGGTCGGCGTTGGTCACGAAGGCCGAGCGGAGCAGCGAGAGGTGCAGCGTTCTGCGGTGGCAGCCGAACCCGTACTTGCTTTCGGTGATGAGCATGAGTCCGTCGCGCTCGCCGTCGTCGGCGACGACGGCCCAGCGCGATCCGGGGACTTCGAAGAGGGCGTCCTCCTTGATGCCGCCGGGCTGTTGGGCACGTGGGGCGGATCCGAACGGCGCGCCGTAACGCGAGTCCTGGCCGCGGTAGTCGGTGGGGAACGCGATCTTGAGCAGGGCGTCGGTGTCCTGCCAGTCGATGTCGGCGGTGACTTCGAGGACGCTGCCGCCGGGGCTGAGTGCGTAGGTGAGGGTGACATTCGACGCGTCGCCGACCTTGCGGGTGAACGCCAGACCGTTGTCGGTCGGCTTCATCTCGACGGCGCTCTCGACATTGATGGCGTTGCTGAGCGTGCCACGGTCGATGTCCCACGCGGGGTAGCGGGCGGGGAGGTCACGGAAGTAGTGCAACTGTCCGAGCGGCTCGGCGATCGCGACGGGTTTGCCGTCGACCGACAACGCCGACACACGACCGTCTTCGGTCAGCGTTGCCGACACTCGGCCATTGCGGATCGTCATGCCATTAACCGTGACCTCGTCGCCGACGCGCTCGGCTGATGCGATCGTCACGCCGGTCAGCGGCGGCAGTTTCACGATGTCGTCGCCGACCTTCGCGAGTGCTTCCGTCGGTAGTGGGTTGAAGATGCATGCCTCACCGTCGCCCGCGAGTTCGTCCGCCCCGGCTTGTTCGTGGCCGTCGGCGATGCTCTTCAGCTCCGGCACCATCTCCGCGTACACCTCATGGATGCTGCTTCCCGGCAACGCATCGTGGAACTGTGCGAAACACACCCGCTCCCATGGCGTGTCGTCGATCGCGCCGCCGCCTGTCGCGCAGCGCACCGCTTCGTGAACCTGCAGCCCTCGCTCGGCCCGGCGGTAGGCGTGCTTGAGGTCTCCGTGGGTCGTCTGCACGCCGCGGTGGTACTCGAGGTAAATCTCGCCGTACCAACTCGGCAGATCGTCCGCCACCTCGGCCATGCGATCGAAGAAGCCCTCGATCGTGCCCCATTTGGTTTTCGGGATCGTGACCAGATCGCCAAGCCGGCGGGCGCGTTCGCACATGTCTTCGGTGGTGCCGCCGCCGCCGTCGCCGAAGCCGGTGGCGACGAGCGTGTCCGGGTGGACGCCGCTGTTGCGGTGGGTCTCGCCGAAGAACTTCATCTCCTCGGGCGTGCTGCGGTTGTTGTACGGGTTGAACGAGATGTGCGTGAGCACTTCCGAGCCGTCGTGGCCGACCCACTTGAACGACGAGTGCGGGAACTGCGTGCCCGACGACCAGTGCAGTTTGGTCGTGTAGAAGTACGGCACGCCGAAGCCGGCGAGGATCTGCGGCATGCACGGCGAGTAGCCGAAGACGTCAGGAATCCAGAGCACGCGTGACTCCGACCCGCCGCGGTACTTGGCCAGGCCCTTTTGCCCGAGCTCGACGGCGCGGACGAGTGCCTCGCCGCAGGGCAGCTGCGTGTCACTCTCGACCCACATCGCGCCGGTCGGCTCCCAGCGTCCGGCGGCGGTGGCTTGCTTGACCCGCTCGATGATCTCCGGCGCTTTGCGCTCGACGGCCTGGTAGCTCGCGGGCTGGGTGTAGCCGAAGACGAACTCCGGGTAGGTGTCGATCATGCGGAGCATGTTCGCGAAGGTGTGGACGGCCTTGAACTCGCCGACGTTCTCCGGCCAGAGCCAGACGAGGTCGATGTGGGCGTGCCCGGTGAGGGTGGCGTCGATCTGCCATGACTCGGCCTTGAAGTCGGCGTAGATCTCCGCCATGACCTTACGAAACGCGGCAGCGCCTTCGCGTTCGTACACGTCGGCGGCGCCGTCGAGCCGGCGCATGAGCTGGCGGAACAGCGGCGAGATTTGCTCGACCGGTGCGCGATAGCCGCCGGGGTCGAGGATGTCCGGCCGGTAGTTGCCGCCGCGCACGGTCTTGCCGGGCGGCTCGTGCAACATCGCGGCCGTGTCGATCAGCACGGCCAGGTCGTGAAACGCGTGGAAGTGATCGTCGTCGCGTGTCCAGACCGAGGCACCCCTGAACACGCTGCCCTTGCCGGTGAGGCCGTGGTTGTTGCCCGGCACCCAGATGCCCGTCCGCAAGCAGCAACCCTCGATGTAGAACGCATCACAGCCTTCGGGAATCGGGCAACGGATGTGGCCGGGGTCGAACGCGCCGTGTGCGACGAGCCCATTGCCGCCGGCGATGTACACCGTCGATTCGGCGTCGTCGTCCCATTTCATCCAGTGCCGGCCGTCACGGGCGCGCCCGGGGATGCCAACCTTCCACCACATCTGGTCGAACTTGCGGTCCCACGTCATCGGAAGTTCGCCGACCGGTTCGTAGTCGAGTGCGATGGCGTCATCAGGGTTGCAGTGTTTGGCGGTGGGCGTGGTTCGTGCAATCGCATCGACATCACCGGCGTGATGCCAAATGAGTGTCTGCATCCGGTCGCGCAGGCCCGAAAGCCGCGGGGCGGTGAACTGGTCGAAGGGCGTGCGTGGGAGCATGGACGTACGAGCATACCGGGCGCGATCCGCCTCACAACGGACGGCTGGCTTCGTTGTGCCTTGCCGGTATAAACATCCATATGTCCGCGCCCAACCAACCGACGACGCCTGTCCGCATGATCCTCGACACTGACACGTTCAACGAGGTCGACGATCAATTCGCCTTGTCCTGGGCCGCGCTCGACACCGATCGGTTTACCCTCGAGGCGGTCACGGCGGCACCGTTCAGCAACGAACTCGCCGACACGCCGGGGCGGGGGATGGAGCTTTCCTACGAGGAGATCGGACGCGTGTTGGAACTGTGCAAGCGGACCGACATCCCGGCATACCGCGGGTCGACGCAGTATCTCGCTGATATGCAAACACCGGTCAAGTCCGACGCGGTCGATCAGATCATCGAACGCTCGAAATCCGGACATCTCTGGGTCGTTGCCATCGGTGCGATCACCAACGTCGCGTCGGCCCTGCTCGCTGATCCGACGCTCAAGGACCGTCTCTCCGTCGCCTGGCTGGGAGCCCACTCGTCGATCCATGAGACACACTGGGAGTTCAACCACCAGCAGGACATCAAAGCAAGCAAGGTTGTCTTCGAGAGCGGGGTCGAACTCGCATGGTTCCCGTGTGGCGGGGCGTCGTCCCACTTGTTGACCACGACGATGGAACTCAAGTCCGAGGTCGGCGGAAACAACCCGCTCTGTGACTTCCTCATTGATCGCTTCCATGATCACGTCGGCGACGCCAACTGGCAGAGCAAAGTCTTGTGGGACCTGGCCCCGCTGGTTTGGCTCGGTGGCGTCGAAAATGGCGGCACCTATCGGTCCACCGATCGCCCGATTTGGAATGATGTCAAGCCGCCCATGATGCGCGATGATGCGCGCGGGACGCCGTGTCTCGAGGCATTGACCTTCAATCGCGACGCGGTGTTTCGCGCGGTGTTCGACGTGATCGGCCGAAAAGAACTTCAAAGCAACTGAACGCGAAATGGCCCGGTTTTCGTTACGCTCGGGTCATGCGACAGTTTGATGCAGTTGTGATCGGAACCGGGCCCGCGGGCCAACGCGCTGCCATCCAGGCCGCGAAACTTGGAAAGCGCGTGGCCGCGATCGAGAAAGAGCGCGTCGTCGGCGGTGCCGCGATCAACACCGGCACCATTCCCAGCAAGGCCCTGCGCGAGGCCGTGCTTCACCTGACCGGCGCGAGCAAGCGCGGGCTCTTCGGCCAGACGTTCGGCGTGCAGAAGAAGGTGACGCTCTCCGATCTCATCGGCGTGAGCCAGCAGGTGATGATGCACGAGCGCGAGGTCGCCCGCAGCCATCTTCTCCGCAACGGCGTCGAACTCATCGAAGGCTTCGCCCGCTTCGACGACTCACATCAGGTGACGGTCGAGAACACCGAGCAGACCGAACGGATCAAGGCCGACTTCTTCTTCATCGCCACCGGCACCAAGCCCGCCATGCCCGAGTCGGTGCCGTTCGAAGCCAATCGCGTTTTCACCAGCGATGGCCTGCTGCATCTCGATCGCCTGCCCAAGTCGATGATTGTCGTCGGCGGCGGGGTCATCGGTACCGAGTACGCGTGCATGATGGCGACGCTCGGCGTGAAGGTGACGCTCGTCGAGGGTCGCCGACAAGTGCTCGGCTTCGTCGACGAGGAGATCACCGAGGCCATGCAGTATCACATGCGGCAGAACGGCATCACCATGCGCCTTGGCGAAAAGGTCAAGGAAATCAGCATGATCGACCCGGACAAGATGAAGTCCGACGCTGCCAAGAAGTCGGCCAAAGTGGCCAACGAAGAGTTCAAAGCCCACGCCAACGACATCGGTCAGCCCGTCGTGCCCGGCGACACCAACGGCGACGGCATCCCCGACATGCCGCTCGTCGAAGCGAAACTCGAAAGCGGTAAGAAACTCCGCGCCCAAAGCCTGCTCTACGCCATTGGTCGCCAGGGCACTGTCACGGCGATGAACGTGAAGAAGGCCGGCCTCGAAGCGTCCGACCGCGAGCGACTCAAGGTCAACGAACACTTCCAGACCGATGTGCCGCACATCTACGCGATGGGCGACGTCATCGGTTTCCCCGCGTTGGCTTCGACGAGCATGGAGCAGGGTCGGCTCGCCGCGTGTCATGCGTTCAATGTCGAGGCCCACTCGATCCCCGAGCTCTTCCCGTTCGGCATCTACGCGATCCCCGAGATCTCCATGGTCGGCAAAACCGAGGAACAACTCACCGAGGCGGGCATCCCCTACGAGGCCGGCATCGCCAACTACAAGGAGATCGCACGCGGTCAACTCCTCGGTGATGAACAAGGCATGCTCAAACTGCTCATCCATCAGGACGACCGGAGCATCCTCGGCGTCCACGCCATCGGTACCGGCGCGACCGAGCTCATTCACATCGGCCAGACCGCAATGGCCTTGGGCGGCAAGGTCGACTTTTTCGTCAACAACGTCTTCAACTACCCGACGCTCGCCGAGACATACAAAGTCGCCGCCCTCAACGGTATGAACAAACTCCGATTGATTTGATCGCGCGGGGCGTGTCAACTTCAGCGGGCACGCATCGCGCGGTACGGTTGACGCATGTTCCTTGCCCTCGACCAAGGCACGACAAGCACCCGCGCGATCGTGTTCGACCCGACCGGCCGGCCTCTCGCGGCAGCACAACGCGAACTGCCCCAGCACTTTCCCAAGCCCGGCCACGTCGAACATGACGCGACCGAGATTCTCGACCACGGCATCGCCGTCATGCGTGAGGCCGCGGCCGGCCACCGCATTGATGCGATCGGTATCACCAATCAGCGTGAGACGGTGGTGCTCTGGGACAAAGCCGGCGAGCCGCTGCATCGCGCGATCGTCTGGCAGGACCGCCGCACGGCCGACTTCTGCCGCTCGCTCGACGCCGACACGGTTCGCCGCATCACTGGTTGTCCGCCGGACCCGTACTTCAGCGGGACGAAGATGCGATGGCTGCTCGACAAAGTGAAGCCACCGGCGGACGCGAAGTTCGGCACGATCGACAGCTGGCTGCTCTGGCACTTGTGTGGCGTGCATGCGACCGACGTGACCAACGCGAGCCGGACGTTGCTGTGGGATCTGGCGGCGGGGCGATGGTCGGAAGACATGGCCGAGATGCTCGGTGTGCCGCTCGGAATGTTGCCGGAGGTCCGGGCCAGCGGCGGCGTGTTCGGAACGACGAACGTGCTCGGTTATGACGTGCCGGTCGCCGCAGTCATCGGCGATCAGCAGGCGGCGCTCTTCGGCCAACACTGCACCGAATCGGGCATGGCGAAGAACACCTATGGCACCGGCTGCTTCCTGCTCCAGCACGTCGGCGACGCGCCGGTGCGTAGCGAGCATCAACTTCTCGCCACGGCCACCGCCAACGGCGGTTTCGCCCTCGAGGGCAGCGTGTTCACCACCGGGGCCGCGGTGCAATGGCTGCGTGACGGGCTCGGCATCATCGCGAACGCCGCCGATGTCGAGCCGCTTGCGGCAAGTGTTTCCGATAGCGGGGGGGTGACTTTCGTTCCCGCGCTCGCCGGGCTGGGCGCGCCGCATTGGGACGCCGACGCTCGCGGCACGATCGCCGGCCTCACGCGCGGCTCGACCGCCGCTCACATCGCTCGTGCCACCCTCGACGCGATCGCCCACCAGACCGCCGACGTTCTCGAAGCGATGGCCGCTGATACCGGCCAACGGCTCACCACGTTGCGCGTTGATGGCGGCGCGGCGGCGAACGACTTGCTCATGCAAACCCAGGCCGACCTGCTTGGTGTCCCCGTCGAACGCCCGGCGTACCTCGAAACGACCGCACTCGGTGCCGCCCGCCTCGCTGGTTTGACGGTCGGCGGCTGGGAAGATACCGACGGCGGCGACGTCCGCCGCTTTGATCCGGAAATCGGCAGCGGGCAGCGCGAAGAGCGTCGTGGCGAATGGAGCCACGCCATCGCTCAGTGCCGAACGTGAACGCAAGTGTCGTCCCGTCAACCCCGTCGCGTGGCGGCGGGACTGATGCGTCTGTACGTTAGCGAACGTGAAACGCTTCCCGCTGCCGCAAGCGCTCGTGACCGCCACCATCGTGATCCCTTCGCTGGTCGTGGCGGTGGTGAACCGAAACGCAGAGTTCGCGTTCTACGCCACCGTGACGGTCGTGCTCGGGGTCGTGATCTATGTCGCCCATCGACGCACCGGATTTCCGTCGGCATTGCTCTGGCTGCTTGTCGGCTGGGCGGCGCTGCATATGGCGGGCGGGTTGTTGTATGTGCCCGAGGGGTTGCCGGCGCTGGAGCCGCGCGTTTGGTACAACTTCTGGTTCATCCCCGGCTACTTGAAGTACGACAACGTCATCCACGCCTACGGCTTCGGCGTGACCGCGTGGGCCTGCTGGTGTGGACTCAAGTCGCTCGGCATCACGCGTCCGACGTTCGGCACGCTCCTGCTGACTTGGACCGCTGCTCAAGGTTTCGGTGCCTGCAACGAGATCGTCGAGTTCACGGCGACGTTGCTGGTCGAGGAGACCAACGTCGGTGACTTCAATAACGCGATGTGGGACTTGGTCGCCAACGCAACGGGGGCACTGATCGCGTGCCTGGCCATCGCCGGCTTTGATCGGCGGACCTAGTTCCGGCACAATCTCGCGAGTCTTATGGAACTATCTCTTCCGCTCGCGGTGGGTATGGGCTGGATCGACTGGTCGGTGGTCGTCGGCTACTTCGTCGTCACCACGCTCATCGGCCATCTGCTCAGCGGCAAGCAGGAAGACATGGAGGACTTTTTCCTCGGCGGCAACAAGCTGCCGTGGTACGCCGTTGCCGGGTCGATGATCGCGACGACGATCTCGGCGGTCACGTTCGTCGGCGTCCCGGCGCTGGCGTTCGGCGTCGGAGGGGACATGACCTACCTGCAGCTCGGGCTCATCGCCGGGTTGCTCGCGCGGATCTTCATCGCCGTCGTGCTGATCCCGGCTTACTACAAGGAACGCATTTTCAGCCCGTACGACTACATGGGCAACCAGCTCGGCGGCGGGGTGCGCGGCGTGATGACCACGCTCTTCTCCATCGGCGGCGTCCTCGCCCAGGCGTCACGCGTCTACCTCACGGCGATCATCCTCGAACTCATCATCGCCGACGAACTCGCGTGGGTGGAGACTTACACGACGCTGCCGCCACTGGTGACGTCGCTGATCATCATCGGCTTCATCTCGACGCTCTGGACGATCATGGGCGGGATCGCGACGGTCATCTGGACCGACGTGATTCTCTTTGCCGTTTTCGTCATCGGCGGGCTGATCGCGTTGGTGACGATTCTCACCTCCCTCGACGGCGGGTTCAGCGAGTTCGTCCGCGTCGGCTCGGCGGGGGAGAAGTTCAAGCTCTTCGACCTCGGCCTCGAGCTCGATCCGGTCAAGGAGTACACCGTCTGGACCGCCGCCATCGGCACGCTCTTCGGCAACATCGGCGCCTACGGCACCGACCAACTCCTCGCCCAACGCCTGCTCACCTGCAAGAACCAACGCGAAGCGAAGAAAGCCATCCTCGCAAGCTACGTTGCGGAGGGTGTGACGCTGCTGATGCTGCTCGTCGGCATCGGGCTGTGGGTGTACTACAAGGGCGAGCCGGCGGTAGCGGTGGAGCAGCCGTTGGTAGTTCAGACAGAGGATGGGCGCTTAAACGCCAGTCAAGTGCCGTTCGAAGATGCACCCGAAGCGCCAGGGCTTATGGGTGGACGTCTGCGTTCTGTCACGGACGGCAGCGGCAATCGCATCGGGTTGCACGAGTCCGTTTTGGCATGGGAACTGGGGGCGGACGAGGTGGTCATCGATCCATTCCCGCTGCCGAACGATGCATGGACCCGCCCGCTGCCGCCGGAGGCGGCGGAGCTCTATGTGGAGAAGAACGACCGCATCTTCCCGCTGTTCATCCTTTCTGACGCGATACCGGTGGGGCTGACGGGGCTCATCATCGCCGGCATCTTCGCGGCGGCGATCAGCAGCTTCGACTCGATCCTCGCGGCATTGTCGCAGACGACGATCAGCGCGGCGGTGTTGCCGTGGTTGAAGCGACGTGCCGCACGAGGCCCGACCGTGAGGGAGGGTGGCGGCGGAGCCGCATCTAGCGGCGATGAGGTGCCGCCTGCGGTAGATGCTGGCTGACAGACCACTGATGCAGGTGGCT